>CAZTHR010000123.1:0-6638 GCA_964613265.1 uncultured Lentisphaeraceae bacterium
AAACTGAAATGCAAAACGGGCGGTGCGCAGATGCGCATCGCCCGTTTCGTTCATCCTGAACGAGTGGCCGACTAGCGGCAGAGGGTGTAGAGAACGCCCGCCACGACGGCGGAGCCAATCACGCCCGACACGTTCGGACCCATGGCCTGCATGAGGATGTAGTTCGTCGGATTGTCTTCCAGCGAGACCTTGTTCGACACGCGGGCCGCCATCGGCACGGCCGAGATGCCGGCCGAACCGATCAACGGGTTGATCTTCTCCTTCGAGAAGAGGTTCATCAACTTGGCCATCAGCACACCACCCGCCGTGCCCACGCAGAACGCGAGGAGGCCGAGGGCGAGAATGCCGAGCGTCGTGCCGGACAGGAACTTCTCGCAGGCGAGCTTCGAGCCGACCGAGAGGCCGAGCATGATCGTGACGATGTTGATGAGGGCGTTCGACATCGTGTCCGCAATACGCGACACCGACGGACCGACTTCCTTGGCGAGGTTGCCGAGCATGAGCGCACCGATCAACGGCACGGCGGACGGCAGGAGAATCGCGCAGAGGAGGAGCACCGTGAGCGGGAAGCAGATCTTCTCGATCTTCGTCACGTTGCGCAGCGGCGGCATCTCGATCAGACGTTCCTTCTTCGTGGTAAGCGCCTTCATGATCGGCGGCTGGATAATCGGCACGAGCGCCATGTAGGAGTAGGCCGCCACGGCGATGGCGCCGAGCAGGTCCGGAGCCAGACGCGACGTGAGCCAGATGGCCGTCGGGCCGTCGGCGCCGCCGATAATGCCGATCGAGGACGCCGCCTTGAGCGGATCGACGCCGAAGAAGTTCGGATCGATCGCCGCAATGCCAAGCGCACCGAAGAGGGCGAAGAAGATGCCGAACTGCGCGGCCGCGCCAAGGAGGGCGGTCTTCGGGTTCGCAATCAACGGGCCGAAGTCGGTCATCGCGCCCACGCCCATGAAGATCATAATCGGGAACACACCCGTGTCAATGCCGAAGCGGAAGAAGTAGTGGAGGAAGCCGCCAGGCTCGACCACACCGCCCGACATCACGGGCAGACCGCTCGACAGGAACGAAATCACGCCGTCGTGCATCATCGCCGGCATCGTGATACCGGAGAGCGGGCAGTTGGCCAGCAGACCGCCGAAACCGATCGGCAGCAACAGCAGCGGCTCAAAGCCCTTCACAATGGCGAGATACATCAGAATGAGGCAGACGGGAATCATGATGAGCTGGCCGACGCCATAGGGCATCCCGAACAGCGTCTTGACCTCGTGTCCCTCGACGAACGAACCCAGATCGTCGAAGTAGCCACCATGCCACTTGAGATCCTTATCGTAGTAACCGTTGCGGTTCGCGCTGAACGCCTTCTTCGCGGGACGATCCGCCTCGGCGAAATCGCCCGTAATGTAGGCGGGCGCGCCCTTCGAGGCAAACCCCGCGATACCCGTGTCGCTGGACAGGTTCTTCACCTTGCCGAGCGTGACGAGCCAGGGGGCTTTTTCCTTCGCGTCGTTGTTGTTCGCGGCCGGCGCGGCAGCCTGCGCACCCAACAGGCACGCGAGGGCGAAAAGCGCCATCAAATACTTTTTCATGTCGTCAAATCCTTTCTGGAAGTCCGTACGCACGAGACGTCCAAGGGCGAAACGGCCCGCGAACGTCCCGTGGCATCGGACGGTTCCGTCTTAGCCGATGACCGCCAGCACGTCGCCCGTGCCCACCTTGTCCGTCGCCGCCACGCTGAGCGTGACCGTGCCGTCGCAGGGAGCCGTGACCGGCGTTTCCATCTTCATGACGTCCATCACGAGGATTTCATCGCCCTTGGAGACCTTCGTACCGGAATTGGCCGTGATGCGGAGCACCGTGCCCGGCACAGGGGCCTTGACTTCCTGCCCGCCGGCGGGAGCCGCAGCGGCGGCCGGCGCAGCCTTGATGCCGGCTTCGGTCGTGAACGACACTTCCTTGCCGTTGACGACGGCCTTGCCGTCGCCGACGATCTTGACGCCGTAGGGCTTGCCGCCAATCGTGACGGTCACGCCCTCCGCGTTCGCCGCGCCGCCCGCCTTCGGGGCGTCTTCGGCGAAACGGCAGCCCATCGGGGCCTTGGACGGATCCTTGAGGAAGAGGATGCCCTTCTCCTTGCAGGACGCCGCGATGAAGACGTTCTCGTCCGTGATGGGCAGTCCCGCGTCCTTGAGCGCCTTTTCGGCGACGGCGCGACCCTTCTTCGGATCGGCGTCATTCAGTTCGAGGACGGTCTTCGTCGTGGGCGTGGAGTAGGCTTTCGTCAACTCGTTCGACGCCATGAATTCGGCGGCCTTCTTGACGATTTCCGGATCCGGCGGGACGGGCGTCTTGCCGAAGTAGCCCAGCACCATCTTGGCGTAGCCCGGCGCGAACTTCTTGAACTTGCCGAACATGACGTTCTGGATGGCCTGCTGCGCGTAGAACTGCGAGACGGGCGTGACGGACGTGCCGAAACCGCCGAGGCGCACGCAGTCGTACATTTCGGCAATCATGTCGTCGTACTTGTCCATCATGTTGTTGTCGCGCAGCATCTGCGTGTTCGCCGTGAGGGCGCCGCCCGGCATCGGGCTCCAGACGATCTGCGGATTGACGTTCATGGCTTCCGGCGGGAGGAAGTACTTCTTCATCGCGTTCTTGAAGCCGTCCTCGGCCTTCTTGATCTTGTTGATGTCGAAGTCGAACTGGAAGTCGGGATCGCCGTCGAGGCAGTGCCACATCGTGATGATGTCGGGCTGGCAGGTGCCGCCGCTCATCGGGGCCATCGAGAGGTCGATGCCGTCCGCACCGCCCTTGAGCGCGGCGAGGTAGCACGCCACGCCGTTGCCGGCCGTTTCATGCGAGTGGAACTGGATGTGGATCTTGTCGCCCAGCAGCTTGCGGGCGAGCTTCACCGTGTTGTAGACGGTCGCGGGCGTGGAGGTGCCGGAGGCGTCCTTGAAGCACACGCGATCGAACGGGATGCCCGCGTCCTTGATCATTTTCAGACGGTCGCGGTAGAACTCCGGCGTGTGCGTGCCCTTGTTGTCGATGCCGGGCGGAAGGCCCATCATCGTGACGACGACTTCGTGCTTGAGGCCCGCGTCGTGGATGCACTGGCCGGACCACTTGAGGTTGTTGACGTCGTTGAGCGCATCGAAGTTGCGGATCGAGCTCATGCCGTGCTTCTTGAACATCTGCGCATGGAGCTTGATCATGTCGCTCGACTGGGACTCCAGGCCAACGACGTTCACGCCGCGGGACAGCGTCTGCAAGTCGGCTTCCGGCGCCGCCTTGCGGAAGGCGTCCATCACGTCGAACGCATCTTCCTGACAGTAGAAGTAGCAGCTCTGGAAGCGCGCGCCGCCGCCCGCTTCGAACCACCGGACGCCGGCATCGTAGCACTCGGCGACGCAGGGCAGGAAGTCCTTGGAGAGGACGCGGGCGCCGACGACGGACTGGAAGCCGTCACGGAACGCGGTGAGCATGTACTTGACTGTTTTCTTGGACATTTTGATTCCTTCTTGGTAAAGCGATTGTTGATGACAGTGGGAAAGCCTCAGCCCTTGATGGCGACGGCGATTGCAAGCGCGACGTCCGCATCACCTGCGACGGCCGCAGCCGGACGGGGCGCCTTCTTCGGCGCATCCTGTGGCAAGATCGAATCGAACTTCGATACAAATGCCGACGCATACTGCGTCACCATAATCAAGACCGCCAAAAACACAAAAACGATACCCATGCCGGCGATCATCAGCACGAGTCCTTGACCCATTACTGCCATACTCTTTTTTCTCCTTTTACTCTCTTTTAAGGGTGAAAAATTGCCGCCCAGTATACTGTTTTTCGGGGAGAAAAACAATCGGGAAATTCGTTAAATTTTGCAACCCGCGAACGCGCGGGGAAAACGGCGTTTTCAGCCTTCGGTGGGAAGGCCCCAGGCGTCGAGCCGGCCCTTGATCCAGTCGAACGAGGCCTGGTGCATGTCACGCGCCGTGCCGGTGAGGACGGGCCCGCATGACACGCGGATGTCCCGCGACGTGTCCACGTGGCCGAAATCCTTGAGCCAGCCCTTCGCGCCCGGCCGCGTCGGTTGGATGTCCGTCTTGACAGCGATGGGGATGACGGGGACGCCCGCCTTCTCGGCGAGCTTCGCGCCGATCGAACTCCACCCCTTCCGCGCGAACACGGGCTGCCGCGTCCCCTGCGCGAAGATGAGAAAGGATTCGCCGCGCCCAATACGCGCACGGCCTTCCCGAAGCACGGTCATCAGGTCTTCGCGCGGATTCGTCCGCGTGACGGGTACCAACCCCATGTGCACGGCCGCGCGCGCAAGCCCCGGCAGATGGGCGAGCGACGCCTTGACGACGGTGTTGAACGGACTGTACGTCAGAATGCAGAACGGCAGCAGGATCGTTTCAAGCGTCGACATGTGGTTGGAGACGAAGACGACCGGCCCGTCGTAGTCCCGACGGTTGTTCCAGCCGTCCGCCGTGAAGGAAATCCCGTACTTCTCCGCTTTCTGCACGGCCTCGAAGCAGAAATGCGCCCAGACGTCCGGCGTCAGACGCCCGAACGCCTCCCAGATGCCGCACTTGGGGAAGACCGTGAACAACGTCCACGAAAAACCCAGCGTCGTCAGCCAGCCCGGCGTACGCGGCCGCGCCGCCATCCGCGCCGGCGGCGACGCATACGCCCCCGTCTCCCGCAACTCCGCACGAAACATCTCCAACGTCGTCTGTACCATCGATCCGCCTCCTTCGTCACGCCTTCCGCGTCACTCGCTTTCGGACGCCGCATCGTCGGACGATGCCGCCGCGTCTTCCGCCTCCTCTTTTTCCCGCCGCACACGATCCTCACGCTCACGCGCGGCACGCAACTCTTCCTGAATCTTCTCCAGCGCCTCGCGTTGCGCCTTGCGTTCCTCCGCCGCCGCAGCCGCCTCCGCCTCCTTTCGCGCCTGCTCCGCCGCCGCGTCGGCCTCCTTCTTCGCCTGAGCCTCCGCAGCCGCCTCCCGCTGCTGGCGTTCCTGCGTTTCGCGTTCCGCACGACGCGCTTTCAACCGCGCCATCGCACTGCCCGGCGGCGGCGCTTCCAACGTGGCCGGCCGATGCGCCGCCGCACCGAGCACGCGCCGCGCCGGCGCGTTCGACGCCGCGCCCGGCAGACGCCGGCCGCCCAGCCCCTTCTTTTTGTCATTCCCGCCGGACGATCCCTCGCCCAACGCCAACTCGACCTCGATGCCGTCCTTCTCCAACGTCGCCTTCAACGCATCGCCCGCCGCGTCCGCGTGTTTCACGAGCCAGCCATCCCGCGATTCGCCGACTTTCAGATAGTAGTTCACCGCCGGCTGAACCGACGAATCCGTGAACCCGACAGCCACCTTGCCCGACGGCGTCACGTTGATGGCGGACACGCGCACGGCGGCCATGAGTTTCTGTTCCTCCGCCGAACGCATCTGTTCGTCCATCACGCCGCCCGCGCCACCGCCCCGGCCGGCACCGGCCGGTACCGTACCCGGCGGCGCCTCGGGATCGAAACCCTCCGGCTCGCGTCCAAACGGCATTCGGTCGACAATCGACTGGTAACGCGCAAATCCCGCCCGATCCGTCGGCGCGGTCGTTTCAGCCGCCTCAACAACGTTCGTTGACGATGACGACTCGGACGCCGCCACGTCCGGCGACTCGGCGCGTCCAACGCCCCAACAGGCGGCAAGAATGGCAATCAAAAAAATTCTCATAAGAATAGGACGTTCATTTTACCATATTTTGGACACCTCGCCGCGCCGTTTGCGCAGAGGGATGGAAATTCTGTTGTACGCCGGTACCGAGAGGGCGAACGGACGAAAACGCCCGCCGCGTTCTGTTATAATGTACGGCCATGACAAACAGATTTCGGACATCTCCACAGGGCGTACACACAATTGTCGCACTGCTCCTCGCAGCCGTGTGCGTCCTCGTCCCGAACAGACGGGCGGCGGCGCACGAAAACCAGACGTGGCTTAAATTCTCCGGCGAACACACGCCGTTCGCGAACGGCTGTTTCCTGTCCGTCGAGCAGGAACTGAAATTCGACCGCGACCGAATGGTCGACGAAGAGACGCTCATGCTCGTCGGCTACTCGTTCTGTCCGTACTTCAAAGCGGCCATCGGCCACCGTATCGTCCGGGAACGCAAACCGGACGAACGCCATTTCCGCACGGAACAGCGGCAGACGACGGATCTCAACTTCTACGCCCCCGAATTCCTGACGCTCAAATTCGATTTTCGGTCGCGCTTCGAGTTGCGCGACAAGCACCACGCCCAAGTGCATATGCGTTACCGCGAACGTCTGCGGCTGCGAACCTCGTGGAACGTCACGCCATTCAAGATTTCGCCCTACCTATCCGAAGAGATCTTCCTGTCGGATGAGCCGAAAGCCGACGACGCCGATCTCTTCGACCGCACCCGCACCACCATCGGTCTGACCTTCAAACCGATTCCGTCATGCGAGAACGTTTCCTGCAACCTCTACTACCTGATTCAGCACGACAAGGAAGATTCGTCCTCGTCATCCTGGTGCGATACCAACGTCTGCGGATTCGAACTCGCCTGTTCGTTCTGATCCGCCGGGTCTGCGGCGCAGGACGTCAGGCGGCG
>CAZTHR010000124.1:0-3418 GCA_964613265.1 uncultured Lentisphaeraceae bacterium
GTGATCATCGCCATCGGCGGCGGTTCCGCGATGGACGCCGCGAAGATCATGTGGGTGATGTACGAGCACCCCGAGGTGGACTTCATGGACATGGCGATGCGCTTCATGGATATCCGCAAGCGCGTCTACACGTTCCCGCACATGGGCGACAAGGCCTACTTCATCGCCATCCCGACCTCGGCCGGTACGGGTTCGGAAGTGACGCCGTTCGCCGTCATCACGGACGAGAGCACGGGTGTCAAGTATCCGCTCGCCGACTATGAACTGATGCCGGACATGGCGATCGTCGATGCCGACGTCCAGATGATGGCGCCGCCCGGACTGACGAGCGCGTCGGGTATTGACGCCGTCTCCCACGCCCTTGAAGCCTATGCCTCCATGCTGGCGACGGAGTTCACCGATGGTCTCGCGATCAAGGCCCTCCAGACGATTTTCCAGTATCTGCCGCAGTGCTACGACGCGGCCGTCTCGAAGACCGCCAATCCGAAGGCCCGCGAGAAGATGGCCCACGCCGCCACGATGGCCGGCATGGCGTTCGCCAACGCCTTCCTCGGCGTGATGCACTCGATGGCCCACAAGCTCGGCGCCTTCCACCACGTCCCGCACGGCATTGCCAACGCGCTGATGATGGAAGAGGTGCTGCGCTTCAACGCCGATCCCGTGCCGCGCAAGATGGGTACCTTCCCGCAGTACGATCACCCGCACACGCTCGAACGCTACCTCGAAATCGCCGATGAACTCGGCATCGAGGGCAAGAGCAAGGGCGAACAGTTCGAGAACCTGCTCAAGGCCATTCGCGACCTCCAGCGCCGCGTCGGCATCAAGCCCACGATCCGCGATTACGTCCCGGATGAAAAGGACTTCCTCGCCCGCCTCGACGCGATGGTCGAACAGGCGTTCGACGACCAGTGCACGGGCGCGAATCCGCGCTACCCGCTGATGAGCGAAATCAAGCAGATGTATCTCAACGCCTACTACGGGCGCCACGATCCGGTCTGAGTCCCGTCGAAACGACGAAACGAAGGTTGAGGGGTTGAGCCTGTTGTGGTATGATAACCGTAAACCGACTCGCCCCTCATCGGACACAAAAGGAGTTTTTACATGAAGAAGACGACGACGAAAAAGGCCGCGAAGGCCGTTGAAACGGCCGCTGCGCCTGTCAAGCCCGCCAAGACGAAGAAAGCGGCGGCGAAACTCGACAACATGCTGCTGGAGCGCGAACACAAAGTCGTGCTCAAGGACGGCAACACGGTGCTGAAGCTCTTCGACGAGAACTACCAGGTTTCCGCCATTCTGAACGAGGCCATGAACGAGGCGCGCGCCGCCGAGACGGGGCTGCCCGTGGCGAAGCTGCTCGAAGTCTGCGTCATCAAAGGCAAGTGGGCGATCCGCCGCGAATACATTCCGGGCGAAACGCTGGCCGATGTGATGACGAAGGACAAGAAGAACCTGATGAAGTATCTGCGTGAGCTCGTCCACATCCAGAACGAGATTTTCACGAAGACTTCGCCGCGCATGGGCAACCTCACGGAGAAGCTCGATGCGATGATTTCGGCTTCGCCGCTCGACCGCAACACGCGCTACGATCTGCACATGAAACTGCAGGCGCTTCCGCGTGGCAAGGCGCTGTGCCATGGCGACTTCAACCCGACGAACGTGCTTATCACGCCGTCGGGCGAGTGGCGCGTGATTGACTGGAGCCACGTGCGTCTGGGCGATCCGCTGGCGGACGTCGCGCGTACGTATCTGCTCTTCTGGCTCTCCGGCCACGTGAACGCGGCCGAGAAGTACTTGAACCTCATGTGCGAGGCTCGCAACGTGAAGGTGCCCGAAGTCCAGAAGTGGCTGCCGATCGTGGCCGCCGCCGAGGCTTCGCGTCCGAACACGCCGCAGAAGAGTCTCGACCTCCTCCTCCACTGGGCGAGCGTCGTGGACTACGAGTAAGTTCCGCGCCGTTTCGGTTGAACGAGGACGGCGGATGCGGTCGCGAATAAATTTTCGCCCGTGTCCGCCGCCGTCCGTTTTTTTGATACAATCAATTAATCGTTTCATACCCAATCTAGGAAGAAGAAGGATACGGCAATGGCGCAGCCTGAAAATCGAATTGACGCAGGACGGCTCTTTCGCAAGGAGCAGTGGAAGTTCATCATCTACAGCGGCATCGTCTACGCCTTCTTCTATCTGACGCGCAAAAACCTTTCGATGGCCCAGCCGGTCATGCTGGAGGAGGGCGTCATCACCAAGGCCGCGCTCGGCACGATTCTCACCATCCACGGCGTCCTTTACGGATTGAGCCGATTCATCAACGGGTTCTGGGCGGATCGTCTCAACGGCCGCATCTTCATGGCGCTCGGGCTTGTTCTTTCGGCGGCGATGAATTTCTTTTTCGGGTGTACGTCGCTCGCCGTGCTGTTTGCCGTCTTCTGGATCGTGAACGGCTGGACGCAAGGCATGGGCTTCCCGCCGTGCGCGAAAATGCTCACGCACTGGATTCACCCGAAGGAACTGGCCACGAAAATGTCCATCTGGAACACGTCGCACAGTTTCGGCGCCGTGATGGCGCTGGGGCTCTGCACGTGGCTGCTCGGCCACGGATTCGGCTGGCGATGGTGTTTCTGGGTGCCCGCCGTGCTTGCCGCGCTGGCGGCCGTCTTCTGCTTCCTCTGCGTGAAGGAATCGCCCACGGAGGCCGGGCAGCCCGAACTGAAGCTTGAATCGGACGTGCGGGCGGCGGAGGACACGACCACGAAGATTTCCAATCGCGCGCGCTATCGTCTCGTCTTCGGCAACCGCGTGATCTGGCTCGTGGCGATTGCCAATTTCTTCATCTACATCGTCCGCTTCGGCTTTCTCGACTGGGGCCCCACCTTCCTGAAGGAGTACAAGGGCATCCCCGTCACGAAGGGCGGCCTCATGATGATCGGCTTTGAACTCTCGGCCGTGGTCGGCACGATTCTGGCCGGGTGGATTACGGACAGGGTCTTTCGCGGCCGTGGCGTCCGCACGTGCGTCTTCTGTATGTTGCTGGCCTCGCTCTTCGTGTTCGGCTTCTGGTTCCTGCCGAACGGGGCGCCGACGTGGCAGGCTTCCTTGCTGCTGATGGGCGCGGGCTTCTTCATCTACGGCCCGCAGGCGGTCGTGGGCATCGTCGTCGCGAACCAGGCCACGAAGGACGCGGCGGCCATGGCGAACGGCTTTACGGGCATCATGGGCTACGCTTCGACGATCGTCTCCGGCATGGGCATCGCACTCGTCAGCAAGGCGTTCGGATGGAACGCGGCGCTCGGCGTCATTGCCGTCTGCGGCATCGTCGGCATGGTCTGTTTCCTTTTCGCGTGGTCGGCCCGGGCGACGTCCTACAAGAACGTGTCATGACGCGGGTGCTCAATTGCGGCAGTCAGATTTGGAAAGGTTGAGA
>CAZTHR010000124.1:3518-6621 GCA_964613265.1 uncultured Lentisphaeraceae bacterium
CAGATTTGGAAAGGTTGAGAAAATAAATGTACGACGTGATCATTATCGGCGCGGGCGTGGTGGGTTGTTCGGTTGCGCGTGAACTGACGCGCTACACGCTTCGCAAAATCGGCGTGCTGGAGGCCGGCAGCGACATTGCGGAGGGCGCCACGAAAGCGAACAGCGCCATCGTCCACGCGGGGTTCGACGCGCTGCCGGGATCGAAGAAGGCGTTCTACAACGTGTACGGCAATCAGATTTTCGGCAGGGTCTGCGAGGAACTGAAAGTCCCGTTCCAACGGAACGGTTCGCTTGTGCTGGCGTTTTCGGACGACGACCGGAAGACCTTGGAAGACTTGCTTGCCCGTGGCCGCCAAAATGGCGTGGAAGGGCTGGAGATCATCGACCAGGCGGCTCTGCGCGCCCGCGAACCGAATGTCAGTCCCGACGCGGTGGCGGCGCTCTGGGCGCCGTCGGGCGGCATCTGCTGTCCCTATGAGCTGGCGTTCCGCATGGCCGAGAACGCGGCCGTGAACGGCGCGGCGTTCATGTTCGACCGGCGCGTGACGGACATCCGTCGGCTCGACAACGGGTCGGGCTGGGAAATTCGCACGGCCGACGGTTCGCGCTACGAGACGCGCGCCATCGTCAACGCGGCGGGCGTCCATGCGGACGAAATCAACAACAAGATCAATCCGGTCAAGTACCACATTCAGCCGCGCCGGGGCGAGTATTTCATGCTCGACCGCAGCGAATGCGGCGCGTTCACGTCCACGATTTTCCAGGTCCCCGGCCCGATGGGCAAGGGCGTGCTCGTCTCGCCGACGGTGGACGGCACGGTGATCGTGGGCCCGACGAGCGAGGATGTGGACGACAAGGAGGACACGGCCACGACGGCGGCGGGCATGGAGAAGGTGGCTCGTCTGGCCCGTCGTTCGTTTCCGTCCTTGCCGATGCGCAAGGTCATCACGAATTTCAGCGGCCTCCGTGCGCACGAGACGACCGTTGGGGATTTCGTCATCGGCCCTGTGGACGGGGCGCCCGATTTCTACAACATGCTGGGCATCGAATCGCCCGGTCTGACGTCCGCGCCGGGCATTGCGGCCACATGGGGGCAGCGGATCGCGCAGGGACTTGGCGCTCGTCTGAAACCGTCGGCCGAATATTCCGGCGATGCCGGCTGGTGGCCGAAGATGCGCGAACTGTCGCCCTGCGAACGGGCGCGGGCGATTCAGGCGGATCCGGCGTTCGGCCGTGTCGTCTGCCGGTGCGAGACCGTGACGGAAGGTGAAATCCGCGCGGCGATTCGCGCCCGCGTGGGGGCGCGGACGCTCGACGGCGTGAAGCGTCGGACGCGCTGCGGCATGGGACGTTGCCAGGGCGGGTTCTGTACGCCGCGCATTCTGGAAATCCTCTCCGAGGAACTGCGCCGCCGCACGGAGGACGGGCGGCCGGCCAACGCGATGCCGGTGGAGGCGTTTCTCGAATCCCGCGCACGGGCGCCGGAAGGGGCGGTTCGCCTTCCTGTGGACGACAAGCCTCTGGCCGGGTCGGTGGTGGACGCCTCGAAACCGCCGTCGCCCGCCCCGCAGGGCGTCAAGGACGTGGACGTGCTCGTGATCGGCGCCGGCCCGGCGGGGCTTGCCGCCGCAATCGCCGCGCACGACGCGGGTTGCACGAAGGTGCACGTCCTTGAACGCGACGATGCGCCGGGCGGCATTCTCCAGCAGTGCATCCACAATGGTTTTGGTCTCCACCGTTTCAAGGAGGAACTGACGGGGCCGGAGTACGCGCAACGCTTCATCGACCAGGCGTATGCGCGGCGGATTCCGATCCACTGCCGCACGATGGTGCTGGACGTCTCCGCAGATCGCCTCGTGACGGCGGTTTCGCCCGATGCGGGGTTGCAGACGTTCCGTGCGAAGGCGATTGTCCTTGCGATGGGTTGTCGCGAACGCCCGCGCGGAGCGCTCCTCATTCCCGGCACACGCCCCGCCGGAGTCTACACGGCCGGTACGGCGCAGCGTCTCGTGAACATGGAAGGTGTCATGCCCGGCCGTCGCGTCGTGATTCTAGGGTCGGGCGACATCGGCCTGATCATGGCGCGGCGTATGACGTTCCAGGGCGCGAAAGTGCTGGCGTGCGTGGAGTTGATGCCGTTCTCCAGCGGACTCAAACGCAATATCGTGCAGTGCCTCGACGATTTCGGCATTCCGCTTTTGTTGGAGCATACGGTTGTGGACATTCAGGGACGCGACCACGTCACGGGCGTCACGGTGGCGCAGGTGGACGCGAACCGCCGGCCGATTCCCGGCACGGAGCGGCATTTCGACTGCGACACGCTGTTGCTCTCGGTGGGGTTGCTGCCGGAGAACGAACTGTCGAAGACGGCGGGCGTGGCGTTGTCGGACGTCACGGGCGGGCCGGTGGTGGACGATGCGATGCAGACGTCCGTGCCGGGCGTGTTCGCCTGCGGCAACGTGCTGCACGTCCACGACCTCGTGGACTACGTGAGCCAGGAGGCCGAGGAGGCCGGCCGCGCGGCGGCGGCCTTCGCGGCGGGCGCGCGGCGGGGGAATGCGGACGTGGCGGTGAAGGACGGCTTCGGCGTTCGTGGCGTCGTGCCGCAGCGGATTGCGGTCGACGGCGAGGGCAAAGTGGCGTTGTCGTTCCGGCCGGGCGCGGTCTTCAAGAACGTCGCGTGGCGTGTCCGCGCGGGGGATGACGTACTGTTGGAACGCCGGGCGCGGATTCTGACGCCAGGTGAGTCGCAGCGAATCGAAGTCGACCGTGCGTTGTTCAAAGGCCGGCGTGAAATCGTGGTGGAGGTTGTACAATGACGTGTATCAATTGTCCGATGGGTTGTACGCTGGACGTCGCGCAGGCGGCGGACGGTACGTTGCGTGTTTCGGGAAATCTCTGTCTGCGGGGCGAGGTCTACGCGAAGAAGGAGATGACGGCGCCGGAACGCATGGTGACGGGGCTTGTCCGCGTGAAGGGGACGCGGCGGCCGTTGAGCGTGAAGACGAAGACGCCCGTGCCGAAAGAGAAGATTGCCGACGTGCTGGCCGTCCTGGCCGGGACGGAGGTTGAACCGCCCGTTCAGATTGGCGATGTTGTCGTC
>CAZTHR010000125.1:0-6590 GCA_964613265.1 uncultured Lentisphaeraceae bacterium
CTGACGGAGAAATTCGAGGCGCTTCAGCGTGAACATGAGGCCTTGCAGAAAATGGTGTCGCCGGCCGATACGAATGTTACGGCGGCGGGGGCGCATCCGTCGAACGACAGCTTGGCGTTGTTGATGGTCAAACCCGACCCGGAAAAACAGGAACTTGAAAAGACGTGTGCGAGCTTGAAACAGGAGCTTGCCGCATTGACTGCGCGGTACGAGGCGCTTGTGCGGCAGTACGGTGAACCGGCTGTATCCGAACAACCGTCTACGTCCGAACCGTCGCCCGTACCCGAGCAGCCGTCCACACCTGAACCATCCCCCGCCGTGCCACCGGAAAACTGAGCGGTTACGTGTAGAAGGGTGTCCGTCGGTACGGCAAATCGGTTTTGTGATATAATACCCTTTCATTTTAGCGAAAAGACGAGAAGACAAGACTATGATGGACAAGCGCTACGACGCCAAGGCCTGCGAGGCCAAATGGTATCCGATTTGGGAGAAGAACGGCTGTTTCCACGACGAGCCGGGCCACGGGAAGCCGTATTCCGTCGTCATTCCGCCACCGAACGTGACGGGCATCCTTCACATGGGCCACGCCCTGAACCAGACGATTCAGGACGTCCTCGTGCGCTGGCATCGGATGCGCGGCGACAACACGCTGTGGCTGCCGGGCACGGATCATGCGGGCATCGCCACGCAGAACGTCGTTGAAAAGGCTCTCCGCAAAGAGGGCAAGCGCCGCCAGGATCTCGGTCGCGAGGCGTTCGTTGACCGCGTGTGGGAGTGGAAGAAGCAGTATGGCGGCACGATCGTCCACCAGCAGCGGATGCTTGGCAACTCGACCGACTGGCAGCGCGAGCGTTTCACGTTCGACGAAGGTTGCTCGAAGGCCGTTGCGAAGGTGTTTGCGCAGCTCTTCGACGAGGGCCTGATCTACAAGGGCAACTACATCGTCAACTGGTGTCCGCGCTGCGGCACGGCCCTGGCGAACGACGAGGTGGAGCACGAGGCGAACCACGGCCATCTCTGGTACGTGCGCTATCCCGTCGTGGGCCGTGCGAAGGGCGTGGCGGGCGAACTGAATACGGACTACATCGTCGTCGCGACGACGCGCCCGGAGACGTTGCCGGGCGACACCGCCGTGGCCGTCAACCCGAAGGACGAGCGGTTCGCCGCGCTCGTCGGCAAGAAGGTCGTCCTGCCGCTCACGGGGCGCGAAATCCCCGTGCTGGCCGACGACTACGTGGAGAAGGAGTTCGGCACGGGCATCGTGAAGATTACGCCCGCGCACGACCCGAACGACTTCCTCGTCGGCAAGCGCCACGGGCTTGAGGAAATCAACATCATGACGGACGACGGCCGCATGAACGAGCTGGCCGGCGCGAAGTACTGCGGTATGGACCGCTTCGAGTGCCGCAAGGCGCTTGTGGCGGATCTTGAGGCGGGTGGCTTCCTTGACCATATCGAGGACTACGACAACCAGGTGGGGCACTGCTACCGCTGCAAGGAAGTCGTCGAGAGCCGCCTCTCCAAGCAGTGGTTCGTGAAGATGAAGCCGCTTGCCGAACCCGCCATCGAGGCGGTGAAGAACGGCAGCGTGAAGTTCGTGCCCGACCGCTGGTCGAAGATCTACTTCAACTGGATGAACAACATCCAGGACTGGTGCATCTCCCGTCAGCTCTGGTGGGGGCATCGTATCCCCGCCTACTATCTGCCGGCGGCGGAAGGCGAGGAGGCGAAGTTCGTCGTCGCTGAGACGCCGGAACTCGCGCTGGAGAAGGCGCGGGCGATTCCCGGTTTCGAGACGGTCGAGATGAAAGACCTCAAACAGGACGAGGACGTGCTGGACACGTGGTTCAGTTCCTGGCTCTGGCCGTTCTCCACGCTCGGCTGGCCGGAGAAGACGGCGGATCTCGACTACTACTATCCGACGACGGATCTCGTCACGGCGCAGGACATCATCTTCTTCTGGGTTGCTCGCATGATGATGGCCGGCATCCATTTCATGGGCCGTCCGCCGTTCGCGAACATCGTCATCCACGGCATCGTGCGCGACGCGCAGGGCCGCAAGATGTCGAAGTCCCTCGGCAACTCGCTCGACCCGCTGGAACTCATCGACGCCTACTCCGCCGATGCGCTGCGCTTCTCGCTCGCGCTCATCACGTCGCTTGAATGCGACACGAAGGTGGACAAGTCCAAGTTCGAGATCGGCCGCAACTTCTGCACGAAGATCTGGAACGCGGCGCGGTTCATGCAGATGCAGGCCGAGGCGAACGGCTTCGACCTCGCGGCGGCGGCGCCGATCGACGGCGCGGCCCTCTCGTCCGACGACCGCCATATGCTGATGGCGTGCGAAAAGGCCTGCGCGAAGGTGAACGACCTCCTTGCCAAGTACCGTATCCAGGACGGCGCGCTTGCGGTCTACGACTTCTTCTGGACGCAGATCTGCGACTGGTACGTGGAGTATTCCAAGGACGCGCCGAACAAGGCGGCCGCGTTCGCGATTCTGCGCGACGTCTTCTGGAAGGCGCTGCGTCTCCTCCACCCCTACATGCCGTTCGTCACCGAAGAGGTCGCCCACCAGCTCGGATTCCTCAAGGACGGCGAGACGATTCTCCGCGCCCCGTTCCCGACGGGCTATGCGGATGCCGACCGCGCGGCATGGGGGCTGACCGACGCCGTCTATGACTACGTCGAGGCCAAGCGTGAAACGATTACGTCGCTCCGCGCCCTCCGCGCCGAATACAAGGTGAATCCCGCCGCGTTCGTGAAGGTGACGATCCAGTGTCCGGACGAGGCGGTGGCCGCGCAGGTCAAGGCGGACGTCGAGACGCTCAAGAAGGCGTTCCGCGCCGAATGCGTGGATGTCGTCACGGGCGCGGCCGAACTCGCGATGCCGGGCGTTCTCGGCAAGCTCGGCACGGTCTACCTCTCGCTGGAAGGGCTTGTCGACAAGGCGGCCGAGGCGAAGCGCGTCGCGGCCGAACTTGCGAAGACGCAGGGTTTCATCAAGTCGATCGACGCCAAGCTCGGCAACGCGAACTTCGTCGCCCACGCCCCCGCCGCGATCGTCGAGGGGCAGAAGG
Organism: uncultured Lentisphaeraceae bacterium; assembly: GCA_964613265.1. Taxonomy (GTDB): domain Bacteria; phylum Verrucomicrobiota; class Kiritimatiellia; order RFP12; family UBA1067; genus RUG572. Next base: position 3,078 of record CAZTHR010000125.1, read on the forward strand.
CGAAACGCGCCGAACTGGAGGCGAAGATCGCCCAGCTGGAGAAGCTCGCCAAGCTTTTCGCCGTCTGAACATGCATCTGGGTTTTGCGCCCCGTCATTTGAAGAAGAAGGATTTGACCATGAAGAAAACCGCCGTTCCGCCCATGAATGTGGTGCAGAAGATTATCGCCGCCCACCTTGTGGAAGGCGATCCCGCGAAGGACCTTGAACTCGGCATCCGCATTGACCAGACGCTCACGCAGGACGCAACGGGCACGATGGCCTACTTGCAGTTCGAGTCGATGGACGTGCCGCACGTCCGCAATGAACTCGCCGTCTCGTACGTCGACCACAACACCGTCCAGATTGGATTCGAGAACGCGGACGACCACGATTTCCTCGCATCTGTCGCGAAGAAGTTCGGCATCGTCTACTCCAAGTGCGGCAACGGCATCTGCCACCAGCTGCACCTCGAACGTTTCGGGAAGCCGGGCAAGACGCTGTTGGGGTCGGACAGCCATACGCCCACGGGCGGCGGCATCGGCATGATCGCCATTGGCGCGGGCGGCATCGACATTGCCGTCGCGATGGCCGGGGGCGCGTTTCACATTCCCACGCCGAAAGTGCGCGGGATTCGTCTTGAAGGCAAGCTGCCGCGTGGCTGCAGCGCGAAGGACGTCATTCTCAAGGTCCTTGAAAAGTATGGCACGAAGGGGAACGTCGGCTGGATTTTCGAATACTTCGGTCCGGGCGTGAAGACGCTCGACGTGCCGAGCCGTGCCACGATCACGAACATGGGCGCGGAACTCGGCGTGACGACGAGCGTCTTCCCCAGCGACCGCGTGACGAAGCAGTTCCTCGAAGCCCAGGGGCGCGGGGCGGACTGGACGGAACTCGTGGCCGACCGCGGCGCCGCCTACGACGATGTGTTCACGGTCGATCTCTCGAAGATTGAACCGCTCATGGCCGCGCCGCACTCGCCGGGCAACATCGTCGCGGTGCGCAAGATGAAAGGGACGCGCGTCAACCAGATCATGATCGGTTCGTGCACGAACAGTTCCTACCGCGACATCCGCACCGTTGCTCTCTACCTGAAAGGGAAGCACGTGGCGGAGGACGTGGAGGTGGGCATCGCCTGCGGGTCGCGCCAGGTGGTGAACATGCTCGCCGAAGACGGCTCTCTTGCGATTCTCGTGAAAGCGGGTTGCCGCATTCTTGAAAACGCCTGCGGTTTCTGTATCGGGGCGCACATGAGTCCGCGCACGGGCGCGATCTCGCTCCGCACGAACAACCGCAATTTCGAGGGGCGCAGCGGCACCAAGAGCGCCCAGGTCTATCTTGTCAGTCCGGAGACGGCCGCCGCGTCCGCGCTCACGGGCAAGGTCGAAGATCCGCGCAAGACGCCCGTGGCCGCCGTGCCGGCGCCGAAGGAATTCCCGATTGACGACGAGATGTTCCTCTATCGCAAGACGGCCGGCAAAGGCGTCCGTGCGACGAAGATCGTCCTGGGGCCGAACATCGCGCCCGTACCGAAGGGCCAGCCGCTTGCGGCGTCCTATCCGGCTGTCTGTGCGATCAAGGTGGGCGACAAGATTACGACCGACCACATCATGCCGGCGGGCGCCCGTCTGAAATTCCGCTCGAACGTGCCGCAGTACGCGAAGTTCGTTTTCGAGCCGTGCGATCCGAAGTTCCATGACAACTGCCTTGCCAACGTCGAGGCCGGCAAGGTGAACGTGATCGTGGCGGGCGAATCCTACGGACAGGGTTCCAGCCGCGAACACGCTGCGCTCTGCCCGATGTACCTTGGCGTGAAGGCCGTCATTGCGAAGTCGATCGAGCGCATCCACCGCGCGAATCTCATCAACTTCGGCATCGTGCCGTTCGTCTTCGACGATCCGAAGGCGTACGATGCCGTCTCGGCCGGCGACGCGCTGGAGCTTGTGGACATTCGTGCGGCGGTCGAGGGCGACGGCACGGTGACGGTGAAGACGCCGAACGGTACGTTCACCGCCACGGCCACGCTGTCCGATCGCGAAAAGCACCTGCTTCTTTGCGGCGGACTTTTGGCGTCGCTCAAGTAGGGCGGGCGTGGGCGTTCTCCTGCCAGCGGAACGGCGCACAGGCAAGGGCCGGTTTTTTCTGGTGCTTGTCTATGCGCTTCTGGCGTTGGGCGGCGTGACGATGGTCTACCCGTTCATGGTGATGCTGTCCGCCAGCGTCTCCACGTCCTACGACTACCATCGCCATGCGCCCGTTCTGAAAGCGTTTTGGAATCGGGGTGACCGGTTCATGCGGTCGATTGCCGCGAACTTTCCCCGTTTCCCGCGTGAAGTCTTTCCGGACGCGCCCGCCGCCTGGGGGAGTTGGATTTCGGTGGCGAAGGATTCGGCGGGCGTCGCGGCGTTTGCGGCGAAGCATCTGACGCCTGCTGAGACGAATCGCGCCGTCTTTCTCGACTGGAAGACGAAGGCGCAGGCGTTCCGCGCACGGACGCTGGCGTGGAATCTCGACTACACGACCTGTGCCTACGACGCGCGCGACGTGGCGCCGTTCGTCGAATCGCGGACGACGCTGGACGAGATCAACCGTACATGGCCCGTTCGCTACCGAAGCTTTTTCGATATCTCTTTTACGGCGGAATCGAAATTGGCGCTGGATCATGTCTCGTGGAAGCCGCCTGTCGGCGATCCGAAGTACGATACCTGGTGTGCGCTCAAGGATTTCTATCGTCAGCGCATGGCGGCGCGCGGCGACTACGTGTGTCCGACAATGCCGTTCCCGCTTGTTGGGAAGGGCGGCGAGGGGCTTCGCGAGGCGCTTGCCGTTCAGTTCATCGAACATGGCAACCGCGACTTTTATCGTTCGCTGACCGCGAACTACCGTCTGGTGGGGCAATACCTCTTCCAGCGCGGGCGGGCGTTTGCGAACACGCTTGTGCTTGTGCTGCTCTCGATTCTCGCACATCTGACGGTCAACCCGCTCGCGGCCTACGCGCTTTCGCGCTTTCGCCTGAAGGGGACGGAGCGCATTTTGCTCTTCCTTCTCGCGACGATGGCGTTTCCGACGGCGGTGACGGCGATTCCCGGTTTTCTGCTCGTGCGCGACCTGGGGCTTCTGAACACGTTGGCCGCCCTCGTCCTGCCAACGGTGGCGAATGGAATGTCGATTTTCATTTTGAAGGGGTTCTTCGACGCGCTGCCGCGCGAACTCTACGAGGCGGCGGCCATCGACGGGGCGTCTGAATGGACGGTCTTTCGTAAAATCACCCTGCCGATGACGACGCCGATTTTGGCGGTGAACGCGCTGAACAGTTTTGTGGCAGCGTACAATTCGTGGGAATGGGCGCTGCTTGTCTGCCAGAAGGAGTCGCAGTGGACGCTGGCCGTGTGGATGTACCAGATGAGCCAGCAGATGGGTGGGCGCCCATGGTGCGTGATGGCGGGATTCGTGCTGGTGTCCATTCCCACGGCGGTCGTGTTTTTGGCCTGTCAAAAGGTGATCCTGCGCGGCATCGTCCTGCCGAGCATGAAGT
>CAZTHR010000126.1:0-6585 GCA_964613265.1 uncultured Lentisphaeraceae bacterium
CCGCTGTGCGGCAACCCGCCACGGCGCCCAGCGCCGTACCGATGAAACACCTGCGTGAAAGATTCATGTGCGTACGTCCTTTCTCAATGGCGTGACGAGGCGTTCAAAACACCCGTCGAAACAACAAGAACATCTTCAGAATGTATAGAGATCGCTTGGCTCATGCTGACGGAGCGCGGCGAGGACCGTTTGCGGACGGCCAATGTCGCAGAGCGCCGTGCGCATCGCCTCCTCCGCCAGATGCGGCGCATTGCACTCTTCGGACAGATGTGCGAGCAGGAGCGTCGTGAGACCGCGCGGCGAGACTTCGCGCACGAGATCCGCCGCGTCCGCGTTCGAGAGATGTCCGCAACGGCCCGCGATGCGCTGAATGAGCGACGGCGCGCGCCCCGACGTCTGGAGCAACACGGAATCATGGTTCGATTCCAACATGGCGCAGGTCGCGCGGGCGAGCGCGTCCTTCACCGCAAGCGTTGGCATTCCACAGTCGGTGCACAACACGAAGCGCGACGCACCGTCGTCGAACAGATAGCCCACGGGATCGGCCGCATCATGCGGAATCGAAAACGACGTGACCGTGAACGCGCCGATTTCAAACGGTTCAGCCGTCTCGAACACGGCCCAACCGTCCTGGACGCCCGTCACGGCCGCGATGGCCTCCGCCGTACCGCCGTTCGCGTAGAACGGGATCTGCGGATGCCGCTTGCGAAACGTGCCGACGCCCTTGCAGTGGTCAGCGTGGTTGTGCGTGAAAAGGACGGCGGAGACGGCATCCGGGTCGATGTCACACGCCTTCATCCGCTTCTCCGTCTCGCGACAGCTCAGACCGCAGTCAACCATCACGCACGTCTCGCCGCTTTGCAGACAAAGCGCGTTGCCTTTCGAGCCGCTTGCCAAAACCCTCAGGCGCATGGACGTCCCTCTGGGAAATCAATTCGCATGGATTTTCTCGTTGGCTTTCGCCACCTTCGCCCGCAGCTCCTCTTTGTGCGCATGGTACTTCGCACGAAGTTCCGCGTCAGCCGTACCGAGAATCTGGACGGCGAGGAGCGCGGCGTTCGCAGGGCCGGCCGAACCAACGGCCACGGTCGCCACGGGTACGCCGGACGGCATTTGAACAGTCGCGTAGAGCGCGTCAAGTCCGTTCAACGCGCCACCCGCCACGGGGATGCCGATGACCGGTAGCACGGTGCCGGCCGCCAGGACGCCCCCAAGATGCGCGGCGCCGCCGGCGGCGGCGATGATGACCTTGAGACCGCGCGATTCCGCCGTCCGAGAATAGTCGAGCGCCACGTCGGGCGTTCGATGCGCACTGATCACGCGCGTCTCATAGGCCACGCCGAATGTGTCCAACGTGTCACACGCCTTTTTCACGAGCGGCCAGTCACTGTCGCTCCCCATCACGATGCCAACCACAGGATTGTCCATTTTTCCGTACCTTTCTACTGCTGTTTATTCTTACGCGCGTAGTGGAAGTAGAGCGCGAGATCCGTCGAAACGAGCGCCATGTCGATCGCGTAGACGAGGCAGAGCCAGTCGTTCGCGGGATTGGCGTCGAAGAGCCGCGCACAAATGCCGCCCACGTAGCCGAGAATCACGATCGTCGCGAACATCGGGCTTTTGCCGTCCACGCGCTTGGCCTTGTACGTGCGCAGGATGGCGAACGGCCATGAGAAGCCGAACGCGAAAAGCATGAAGAATTCACAGAACTGCGAGATGTCAATCATTGTCGTCTATTTTCCTTGTTGCCTAAACAAAATACCTTGCACCGCTCAGCCTTTCGCGCCGTAGACCTTCTCGTCGTGCAGCAGCGTCGCCTTGAGATACTGCCGGTTCATCTGCGCGATGTTGCGCGTGGAGATGCCTTTCGGACAGACCGCCTCGCAGGCGCGGACATTCGTGCAGGCGCCGAAGCCCTCCGCGTCCATCTGGCGAACCATCGCAAGCACGCGCCGTTCCGCCTCCACCCGCCCCTGCGGCAGGTTGGCGAGGTGCGCCACCTTCGCGGACGTGAAGAGCATTGCGGAAGCGTTCGGACACGCCGCCACGCACGCGCCGCAGCCGATGCAGGCCGCCGCGTCGAACGCGCGGTCGGCGTCTTCCTTCGGCACGGGCGTCACCGCCGCGTCGGGCGCGGCGCCCGTGTTCACGCTCACGAACCCGCCCGCCTGGATCACGCGGTCAAGCGCCCCTCGGTCGATCACGCAGTCGCGGACGATCGGAAACGCGGCCGAACGGAACGGCTCGATCGTGATCGTCTCGCCGTCTTTGAAGAGCCGCATGTGCAGCTGGCACGTCGTCGTGCCGTAGTCGCGTCCGTGCGGAACGCCGTTCACGACGAGCGAACACGTGCCGCAGATGCCCTCGCGGCAGTCATGGTCGAACGCGAACGGCTCGCGCCCCGCTTTCATCAGATTCTCGTTCATGACGTCGAGCATTTCGAGAATCGACATGTCGGGCGAGACGTTCTCGACGACGTTCGATTCAAAATGGCCCTTCGACGCGGCGTCCTTCTGGCGCCACATTTTCACCGTGACGGTCATTATTTATAGCTCCTCGTGGCAAGATGGACGTTCTCGAACGACAGCGGTTCCCGGGACAGTTCCGGCGGCGCATCGTCGCCCTTGTATTCCCAGGCGCCGACGTAGCAGAAGTTCGCGTCGTCGCGCTTCGCCTCGCCCTCCGCCGTCTGGCTCTCCTCGCGGAAATGCCCGCCGCACGATTCCTCGCGGTGCAGCGCGTCGCGTGTCAGGACTTCGGCGAATTCGAGGAAGTCGGCCACGCGCCCCGCGCTTTCGAGGTTCTGGTTGAGGCCGCCCGCGTCGCCCAGCACGTTCACGTCCTCCCAAAATTCGCGCCGCAGTTCGGGAATGCGCACGAGCGCTTTTTCAAGCCCGGCCTTGCTGCGGGACATACCCACGTATTCCCACATGACCGCACCGAGTTCGCGGTGGAATTCACGCACCGTACGATGTCCCTTGATGGACAGGAGACGCCGCGTCCGCTCCTCCGCCTGGCGACGAGCGGCCGCAAACGCCGGCGCGTCGGTCGACACCGTACCGCCGAGGGGCGTGGACGCGAAGTACGCGCCAAGCGTGTAGGGGATGACGAAATAGCCGTCGGACAGCCCCTGCATGAGCGCGGACGCGCCGAGCCGGTTCGCGCCGTGGTCGGAGAAGTTCGCCTCGCCGAGGACGAAGCAACCGGGAACCGTGCTCATCAAATTGTAGTCGACCCACAACCCGCCCATCGTGTAGTGGATCGCCGGGAAGATGCGCATGGGCGTCTCGTACGGATTCTCGCCCGTGATCTTCTCGTACATCTGGAAGAGGTTGCCGTACTTGGCGGAAACGCCCGACACGCCGAGACGCGCAATGGCGTCCGCGAAGTCGAGGTAGACCGCCTGTTTCGTGTCCCCCACGCCCAGCCCCGCGTCGCACACCTGCTTCGCGTTGCGGCTCGCGACGTCACGCGGCACGAGGTTGCCGAAACTCGGGTACTTCTCCTCAAGGTAGTAGTAGCGTTCCGCTTCGGGGACGTCCTGCGGCCGACGCGCGTCGCCCTTCTGGCGCGGCACCCAGATGCGCCCGTCGTTGCGCAGCGATTCGCTCATGAGCGTGAGCTTGGACTGCAGATCGCCGTGGCGCGGGATGCACGTGGGATGGATCTGCGTGTAGCACGGATTCGCGAAAAGCGCCCCGCGCTTGTAGGCGCGGAAGGACGCCGTGACGTTCGAGCTTTGCGCGTTCGTGGAGAGATAGTAGACGTTGCCGTAGCCGCCCGTGCAGAGCAGCACGGCGTCGGCGGCGTGGCAGTCCAGCGCACCCGTCACGAGATTGCGCGTGACAATGCCGCGCGCCTTGCCGTCCACGACCACGAGGTCGAGCATTTCATGGCGCGGGAACATCTTCACCTTGCCCGCCGCCACCTGGCGCATCATCGCCTGGTAGGCGCCGAGCAGAAGTTGCTGCCCCGTCTGTCCGCGCGCGTAGAACGTGCGCGACACCTGGGCGCCGCCGAACGAGCGGTTGTCGAGCTGGCCGCCGTATTCGCGGCCGAACGGGACGCCCTGCGCCACGCACTGGTCGATGATCTTGTTCGAGTTCTCGGCCAGACGATACACGTTCGCCTCGCGGGCGCGGAAGTCGCCGCCCTTCACCGTGTCGTAGAAGAGACGGTAGACGCTGTCGCCGTCGTTGCGATAGTTCTTCGCCGCGTTGATGCCGCCCTGCGCAGCGATCGAATGTGCGCGACGAGGCGAATCCTGGATGCAGAAGCTCTTGACGTTGTAGCCAAGTTCGGCCAACGTGGCCGCCGCGCTGGCGCCGGCAAGTCCCGTGCCCACGACGATGACGGTGAACTTGCGCTTGTTCGCGGGATTGACGAGCTTGATTTCGCGCAGATAGCGCGTCCACTTCTCCTCGATCGGACCGGCGGGGATTTTCGCGTCGAGTTTCATCAGTTCGCCTTTCCCTTCTGCGCGGATGCGCCCACGACGGCCGCCGCCGCGTCCACCGCCGCCTGTTGCGCAAACGCCTTCTGTGCGGCATATGCCTTTTGAATCTGCGCCCGCGCGGCGGGCGTGTGTGCGAGGGCGCACGTGGCCGCCGCCGTGGCGATGAAACCACCGGCAAGCGCAATCGCGACGAGCCGCCCGACGAGCGTGAACGCGGGCGTCCACTTCGGATGGTCGAGACCGAACGTGCGGAAAAGCGACGGCAGCGCGTGGAAGAGATGGAAGCCCACGGCCAGAAGCCCCAACCCGTACAGCGCCGTACACCACCACGTGCCGAAGAATTCGACCGTCGTCAGCCACATGTCGCGAATGACCTCGCCATCCGCGTTCAAATAGAGGTAGTGCGTTCCGTATTTGAAGACGGCGAGATGCGACACGGCGAAGAGAAGGACGATCGTCCCCGTCGCGTACATCGTCGTCGACGCAGGCGTCGCGTCGCCCAGGCTGGCGGACACGGCGTAGCGCGTCCGCCCCCGTGCGCGACGGTTCTCAAGCTTGAGCCACGTAGCGACGGCCACATGGTAGGCGAAAATCGCGAGGAGCGCCAGTTCGATGAACCAGATCAGCGGCTTGAGACCCGTTAGGAACTGCGTGTAGGCGTTGTAGGCGGCCTGCGCGGCGGCGGGGTCGAGATTAAGCAGCTGGAGGTTGCCCAGCAGATGCCCCGCGAGAAAGCCGACGAGCAGAACGCCGGCCACTCCCATCGACTGCTTGCGGCCGATGGACGATTTCAGATAGTCGAAAAACCACATGGCGCGTCCTACCGCTCGAATGCCCGGTGCGCAATGTCCGTGCGGTGGAACGCGCCCTCAAACGTGATTTTCCCGACGGCCGCGTAGGCCGTGTCAACGGCATCGCGCAGCGTCGCGCCCAGACCCGTCACGCTCAACACGCGCCCGCCCGACGTCGCGACCGCGCCGTCCGCAGTCCGCTTCGTGCCGCAGTGGAAGACGATCGCGTTCGGCACGGCGGCCGCCGCGTCGAGACCGGAAATGACCTTGCCCTTTTCGTACGCGCCGGGGTAGCCGCCGGAGGCGACGATGACCGTGGCCGCCGCATCCGGCTTCACCACGACGTCATCGTCCGACAGGCGTCCTTCGGCCACGTGGAGCAGCGTCTCCGCGAAATTGCCGCCGAGACGCGGCAACACGGCCTCCGTCTCCGGATCGCCGAAGCGGGCGTTGAATTCGACCACGTTGACGGCCGAACCGCTCAACGCCGTCTTCCCGCCGGGCGGCGTGACCATCAAGCCCGCGTAGAGGACGCCCCGGTAGACGATGCCGCGCTTCTTCAGTTCGCGGACGACGGGGAGGATGATGCGCTCCCGGATCTCCGGCAGCATCGCGTCCGTGACGACGGGCGCGGGCGAGTAGGCGCCCATGCCGCCCGTGTTCGGCCCCTTGTCGCCGTCAAAGACGCGCTTGTGATCCTGCGAACTGGGCAGGAGAACGGCGCGTTCGCCGTCGACGAGCGCGAGGATGGAACATTCCTCGCCGTGGAGGAATTCCTCGATCAGGACTTCCGCGCCGGCGGCGCCGAACCTGTTGTCCACAAGCATGGAATCGATGGCGGCCTCGGCATCCTGAAGCGTCTCGGCCACAACGACGCCCTTGCCGGCGGCCAGGCCGTCGGCCTTGACGACGACGGGAAGGCCGAACTCAGGCAACGCGGCCTTCGCGGCTGCGGCGTCCGTGAACGTCCGCGCCCGACCGGTCGGCACGCCCGCGGCCTGCATGATCTCCTTCGCAAAACGCTTCGAGCCTTCCATCCGGGCGCCGGCCTCGACGGGGCCGAACGCCTTCACGCCGATTTCCGCCAACGCGTCGACAAGCCCCTTGCACAGCGGCGCCTCCGGGCCGACGACAACGAGATCGGGACGGTTCTCCTTCGCCCATTCCGTCACCGCCGCCACGTCCTCCGCGCCAATGGGGAGATTCGTGGCGACGCCAACCGTGCCGGCATTGCCCGGCGCACAAAAAATCTCATGCTTCGCCTCGTCCTGCGCAAGACGCCAGACGATCGCGTGTTCGCGTCCGCCGCTGCCGACAACCAAAATCTTCATGTCACTT
>CAZTHR010000127.1:0-6585 GCA_964613265.1 uncultured Lentisphaeraceae bacterium
CCATGAAAGTTCCGAACGAAGAGAAGATTGCCGGGCTGGTCAGGGAACTGCTGGTTGAACTTGGCGAAGACCCCGACCGAGATGGCTTGTTGAAGACGCCCGTGCGCGTGGCGAAGTCGCTTGCGTTTCTGACGCGCGGCTACCGCCAGACGCCGAAGGAGGTTTTGAACGAGGCCGTGTTCGAGGCCGAGGCGAACCACATGATCGTCTTGAAGGACATTGAGGTCTACTCGATGTGCGAGCATCACATGTTGCCGTTCTTCGGCACGTGCGCGATTGGCTACATTGCGAAGAACAAGGTGCTGGGCGTGTCGAAACTCGCGCGGATTGTCGACGTCTTTGCCCGCCGGTTGCAGATTCAGGAACGCCTGACCGAACAGGTTGCCGCCGCGATCGAGGAAATGGCCGGCGCGGAGGGCGTGGGCGTCGTCTTTAAATGCCGCCACCTCTGCATGATGATGCGCGGCGTGGAGAAGCAGAATTCGGAGATGGTCACGTCGGCGATGCTGGGTAGTTTTCGGTCGGACGAGAAAGTTCGTCAGGAGTTCCTGTCGCTCATCCGCTGATGTCGGTACGCACGGAACATGGTAGGACGGATGTGATGATACGCAAGAAAAAGGAATGGGAATCATGTTGAGTCGTTTGTCGTTGAGGGGCGTCTGCGCCGGTGGCGTGTTGTTCGCGGGTGTTTTGTGTGCCGTCGCGGGCGGGGTTGAGGAAAAGACCGATCCGCGTACGCGCACGTTTGTTTCGCCCGTGCGCGTTGTGTGGACGTCGCAGGGTACGGCGTATGGTGACCGTGCGTCTGTCAAGGACGCGGAGGCGTTGCTGCGGCCGGTGCATGGGCAGGTGCCCGAACGCCAGTGGGGGCAGCCGAGTGGCTGTACCTTGGAGAATCGCGGGGCACCGGCCGGCCTTGTGTTGGACTTCGGTCGCGAACTCCACGGCGGCCTCCACATCGCCAACGGGGCGCAGGGACAGCCAGGGATGCGCGTCCGTCTCCGCTTCGGTGAATCGGTGGGCGAGGTGATGGCCGAGTTCGGCGAGAAGAGTGCGACGAACGACCATGCGATTCGCGACTCGGTTGAGACGTTGCCCGCGTTCGGCGGGCGCGAGTTCGGCAACACCGGTTTCCGTTTCGTTCGCATCGATCTCGTGTCTACGGGGCGGCTGACGCTGGAAAGCGTTCGCGCCGTCTCGCTGATGCGGCCGATGGCGCGTGTCGGGGCGTTCAAATCGAGCGATGCGCGTCTGAACGCCGTGTGGGAAACGGCCGTCCGTACCGTCCATCTCTGTTGTCAGGAATATCTCTGGGACGGTATCAAGCGCGACCGTCTCGTGTGGCTGGGCGACACGCATCCCGAAACACGCGCGATTCTTTCGGTCTTCGGCGCGGCGGAGGTTTTGCCCGAATCGCTCGACTACGCCATCGCCACCACGCCTACGAACACGTGGATGAACACGATGCCGAACTACACGCTGTGGTTTCTTCGCAACGTGCATGACTGGTATGCCTACACAGGCGACGCGGGCTACGTCCGGGCGCGTGCCGCCTATTTGAAGGCGACGATCGATCGTGTCCTCGGCCACATGGACGCGAACGGGCGTTCGACGATGCCGGGTTTTCTCGACTGGCCCACGCAGCACAACCAGCCCGCCGTCGTGGCCGGTACGCAGGCGCTTCACGCTCTTGCGCTGGATGACGCGGCCGTGCTGGCGGACGTGATGGGCGACGCCGCGTTGGCGGCGCGATGCCGTGCGGGCGCGGCGAAGTTGCGGACGATCCATCCCGAACCCGAGGGCGCCAAATCTGCGGCCGCGCTTCTTGCGTTGGGCGGGTTGCGGACGCCGAAGGAGATGTTCGACCAGGTTCTGGGCCAGAAGGGATTGGCGGGCGTCTCGACGTTCTATGGCTACTATATGTTGGAGGCCATGAGCGCGGCGGGTCGAAACCAGCACGCATTGAACACGGTGCGCGACTATTGGGGCGCGATGCTCGACATGGGTGCGACGAGCTTCTGGGAGGATTTCAACGTCGCTTGGACGAACAACGCCACGCGCATCGACGAACTGCCCGCGCCGGGCAAGAAGGACATTCATGGCGACTTCGGCGAATTCTGCTATCCAGGCTATCGCCATTCGCTCTGCCACGGATGGAGCGCCGGCCCGGCGGCCTGGTGCATCAACCGCATACTCGGTCTTCAGGCGGTGGACGTTGGATGCAAGACGGTACGGGTCAAACCGTTCCTCGGCGACCTCCAGTGGGCCGAAGGGGCGTTGGCCACGCCGCTCGGCCCCGTGCGCGTCCGCCATGTGAAAAAGCCAGACGGCACGATTGAAACGTCCGTCGAGGCACCGCATGGCGTCAAGATCGTGCAGGAGTAGAAATTCGCTGGACAAACGTTTTCGTAACAAGGGATTGATTATGCTGACCGTGCTTGACCATCCGCTCGTCCATCACCGTCTCGCCTATCTGCGCGACGCGAAGACGCAGCCCAAACTCTTCCGCGAACTCGTGGGCGAGTTGACGACCTTTCTCGCGTTCGAGGCGTTGAAAGACTTGGCGACGGAGAACGTCGTCGTCCAGACGCCGCTGACGAAAACGGTCGGCCGCAAGGTGTCTGAAACGGTTGTGCTGGTGCCGATTCTCCGTGCGGGCATGGGGATGCTCGACGCGATGTTGCACGTGCTGCCGTTTGCAAAAGTCGGTGTGCTCGGAATGCAGCGCAACGAAGAGACGGCCGAACCCGTCCCCTATTACGCGAAAGTCCCGCCGGCGAAGGGCGGCGAACGCGTGCTTGTGATCGATCCGATGTGCGCGACGGGCGGCAGTGCGGTGGACGCCGTGGCGCAGTTGAAAAAACTGGGCTATCGGAAGATTTCGTTTCTCTGCATCGTCTCTGCGCCGGAGGGTGTCGCCCGTTTCGAGTCGCAGCATCCCGACGTGCCGATCGTGACGGCGGCGAAAGACGAACGTCTCAACGACCATTTCTACATCGTGCCGGGTCTAGGCGATGCCGGCGACCGCATTTTCGGAACGCTCTGATGGCGCATCGCATCGAGACCTGTGTCATGACAATCGCCGGCAGCGACTCCGGCGGCAATGCGGGCGTGAACGCGGATTTGCGTACGTTCCACGGATATGGTCTGCACGGGTGTACGGTGTTCGTGGCGTTGACGGCGCAGAATCCGAAAGCCGTCCGTGCCGTCCACATTGTTCCGCCGTCATTTATCGCCGCGCAGCTGGATGTCATTTTCGAGATGTACGCCGTGAAGGCGTTGAAGACGGGGATGCTTGCCACGGTGGCGGCGATTGAGACGGTGGCGGCGAAATTGCGGACGAAGCCGCGGATCAAAAAAGTTGTCGACCCCGTGATGGTGGCGACGAGCGGTGCAAACCTGCTCGCGGACGATGCGCGCGCGGCGTTGGAGGAACTTCTGTTGCCGCAGGCCACGTTGATTACGCCGAACCTGCCGGAGGCCGAGGTTCTGCTGGGAGACGTTCTTGCATCGCGGACGGATATGGAACGCGCGGCGCGGGCGTTGGCGAAGAAATACGGATGCGCCGTTCTCGTCAAGGGTGGTCATGCCGTGGAGACGGGCGCGGCATCGGACGCCTGCGCGGCGGACGTGTTGTTCGACGGGCGTCGCTTGTCGTGGTTTGCCAAGCCTGTCATTCCGCATCCCGTCTCCACACACGGCACGGGTTGTTCTCTCGCGGCTGCGTTGACGTGCGAACTGGCGCGTGGCGCCTCGTGCGCGGCGGCTGTTGAAGGGGCTAAGAATTTCGTTTACGAAGCCATACGGTTATCGTATCATATAGGACGCAACTGTGGCGTACTGGGTATGCCGGAAAGGAAGAAATAGGACGATGGCGAAAGACGAAAACATGGTACAAGACGACTATTCCGCCGATGAGCTGATCATCCGCAAAAAGAAGGCGCCCGAAATGAAAGAGGGCGTCACGGCCGAGAGCGTGTTGGCGGGCGCGGCGCAAGCCTTGGAGGCCGTACGGGCCAAAGGCCCGCTCGTGCATTGCATGACCAACGTGGTCGCGGCGAATTTCACGGCGAACGCGCTGTTGGCGTTCGGCGCCCAGCCGGCCATGGTGGAGGATGTGGGCGAGGTGTCGCAATTCTCGGCGGTTGCCGATGCCGTGCTGGTCAACCTCGGCACGGTGACGAAACCGCAGGGCGACGCGATGCGCGCGGCCGTTTCCCATGCGAACATGGGCGGGCGTCCTTGGGTGCTCGATCCCGTGGCCGTGGGATCGTTGCTGCCGTTGCGGACGTTTCTCGCGAAGGAGTTGATGCGCCGTTTCCCGGCCGTCATTCGCGGCAACGCTTCCGAAATCGCCTACCTTGCCGGTAACGAGAAGGTGGCGAGCCGAGGTGTTTCGGCGGCCGTGACGAGCGATGAAGTGGCGCCACTCGTGGGGCGTCTGGCCGCCGTTACGCATGCGGCCGTGCTGGTGACGGGCGCGGTGGACTACGTGGCGCTGGAAGGTGCGCCGCTTGTGGCCGTCGAAAACGGGACGCCGCTCATGACGCGCGTGACGGGCGTTGGTTGTGTTCAGGGTGCGCTTGTGGCCGCGTTCCTCGGTGCACTCGGCGGCAAGGCTCGGTGGGAAGCCGCTTTGGCGGCGGCGCTCGTGTCGGCAATCGCCGGTGAGATGGCGGCTGAAAAGGCCACGACGCCCGGTCGTTTCCAGATGGCGTTTCTCGATGCGCTCGATGCGATCACGCCACAAGACGTGCTGACGCGCGGTCGTGTGCAGATCCGCGCGTCGTAATACTTGAAATCGCTGCGAGTCCGAATCGCGTCGGCGTGTTATTTATCTTTCTTCCCGACGACGATTCGGCCGCTGCCCGTGGCGCGTTCATACGCGAGCGGGTAGTTGGGGTAGGCCGCCAGCGGCGCGGCGGCGGAGGACAGGCAGGGCAAACCGTCCGTCGCCTTGAACGCTTTCACATAGTCGGCAAGTACGAGATAGTCGAGGCCAATGGCGTTGTTCACAAGGCGGGCGCTGCGGAACATCGCAAAGCCGTCGCCGCCCTCCACCAACGTGAACGTCGAGCCGGTGACGCGGTAGACGCCGTTCAAGTCCAACGGACGGAACGAGCCGGACGTGCGGTCGTAGACCTGGACGTCACGGACACGATAGATGCCGTTCGATGGGCCGGCGATCCAGGAACCCGTCGCGTCCGTCCCCAGCGTACAGGGCGTCGAGGTGTCGATGGTGTACTTCAGACCGGCCACCTGGAGGAATCCGCCGGATTCGCCCTTGCCCGCCACCGCCGCACCGAACTCCAGTGCGTCGAGGACTTGCCGCCCGTTCACCTCCACCACGGCGACATCGCCCGCGAACGGCTGGACGGTACGCAGCGTTTTGAAAGAGACGGGACCTTTCGGGATGTCGGCCCGTACGTTGCCGCCGTTGAGCAGAGCGAAGTCGCAGTTCAGCCCTTTCTTTTCTGAAGCGTACCACCAGTAGGCATCGGCGGCGAAATCGCCCGCCGAACATTCCTGCGAACGCGACAGGCGTTCCGTCGAATTCGGCACATAGGCGTACAGGGGCGTTGCGGCTTCGGCGAGTTTTTCGCCCAGTTTCCGTTCCACGGTGTCGATGAGTTTTTTCTCCAGCACCGCCACGGTCGGCTCCTTTTCGCCAGACGAATAGACGGTTCCGGCGGACACGACGCGTCCGTCCTCAACCGTGAGCGAACCGAGAATGCCCAGATAGCTGCCGCTCTGCGTCAGAATGACGTCCTGTCCGGCGGCGTTCTTCACCCGAGACCCCGTGTATTCGGAATGCGAATGCCCGTCGATGAACGCGACGGCGTTCGTGGTGTGGGCGATGACATCGGTCGAACGGTAGGGTACGCAATCCGGCTCGACGCCCAGGTGGCTGAGGACGACGACGAAGTCGGACACTGCGGCCGCCGCGTCGATGGCGGTCTGGACGGCGCGGTAGAGGGCGCTTCCGTCGTCGCCGGAAAGGAAATCGTATGCACGGAACGTCCGCGTTGTGTCAAGGAACGTGCTGGGCTTGGCGGACACCACCGCCGTCGGCGTCGTCACGCCGACGAAGCCGACGCGCACCGTACCGCTCGTCACGACCAGATACGACGGCAGGACGAGCTGGCCGGCCTCCGTCGCGGCCGAACGATGGATGAGGTTACAGCTCGTGCTGGGAAACTTCGCCGCCGCGAGGTTGCGGAAGAGCGTGGCGATGCCGTAGTCGAACTCGTGGTTGCCGAGCGTCGCGGCGTCGTAGCCGGCCGCGCTCATGATGTCGATGATGCTCCGTCCCTCGTCGTAGCCGCCCAGTGCCGTACCCTGGACGTGATCGCCCGCGTCGACGAGCACAACGTTCTCGCCTTTGCGCTGCAACTGGCGTTTGACGGCGGCGATTTCGGAGAACGGCACAACGCCGTCGTCGGCGTGCGTGTGCGAATCGTTCGTGTGGAGAATTGTCACGCGCCGCGCGGCGGCGGGACGGACGGAGGCCGGGATACTTTCGGCGAACAGCGCGGCCACCAAGGCGACGGTTGCACAACTTAGGAACATCTTCATTTTACATTT
>CAZTHR010000128.1:0-6553 GCA_964613265.1 uncultured Lentisphaeraceae bacterium
GCCTTGAACCCGGCCCCGAAATCGTGTATACTACGCGCCAATTTCTTCGCCCTGCGCAGACAGTCCGGGGCGGACGAACGACAACGAAAGAACAGGAAGATAGAAAATGCAATACGACGCGTGGAAAGGTTTCACGGGAGGACTTTGGGAATCGGAAATCAATGTTTCCGACTTCATTCAGCGCAACTACACGTCTTATGACGGGGATGCCTCCTTCCTTGCGCCGGCGACGGACGCCACCGCCGCGCTGTGGGGCGAGTTGCAGGCCCTCCAGAAGAAGGAGCACGACAAGGGCGGCGTTCTGGACATGGACACCGACGTCGTAAGCGACATCGATTCGCACGGCCCCGGTTATTTGGACAAGAATCTGGAAAAGATCGTCGGCCTTCAGACCGAATCACCCCTGCGCCGCGCGTTCATGCCCTACGGCGGCGTCCGCATGGCGGAAGAGGCCTGTGAAACGTACGGCTACACGCCGTCCGCCGAACTCCACAAGATCTTCACGAAGTACCACAAGACGCACAACCAGGGCGTTTTCGACGTCTACACGCCGGAAATCCGCGCCTGCCGCAAGAACAAGATCCTCACGGGTCTGCCGGACACCTACGGCCGTGGCCGCATCGTCGGCGACTACCGCCGGATCGCGCTCTACGGCATCGATGCCCTGCTCAAGGCGAAGCAACATGACTTGAAGCATACGGGCGACGGCACGATGTCGGAAGACGTCATCCGTCTCCGCGAGGAAATCGCCGAGCAGATCAAGGCGCTCCAGAAGATGAAGACGATGGCGGCGGCCTACGGCTTCGATATCTCGTTGCCCGCCCAGACGGCTCAGGAGGCGTTCCAGTGGACGTACTTCGGCTATCTGGCCGCGATCAAGACGCAGAACGGCGCCGCCATGTCCATCGGCCGCATCTCCACGTTCCTCGACATCTACATCGAACGTGACATGAAGAACGGCACGCTCGACGAAAAGGGCGCGCAGGAACTCGTCGATCATCTCGTGATGAAACTCCGCATGGTTCGTTTCGCCCGCATTCCGAGCTACAACGAACTCTTCTCCGGCGACCCCGTGTGGGCGACGCTGTCCGTCGGCGGCCTCGGCATCGACGGCCGGTCGATGGTCACGAAGAACGACTTCCGTATGCTCCACACGCTGGAGACGATGGGTCCCTCGCCGGAACCGAACCTGACCGTCCTCTACTCGAAGCGTCTGCCGCGCCCGTTCCGCGAATACGCCTCGAAGATTTCGATCGACACGTCTTCGATCCAGTACGAGAACGACGACGTGATGCGTCCCGTGTGGGGCGACGACTACGCGATCTGCTGCTGCGTGTCCGCCACGCAGACGGGCAAGGAGATGCAGTTCTTCGGCGCCCGCGCGAACCTCGCCAAGGCCCTGCTTTACGCCATCAACGGCGGCGTGGATGCAAAGACGCGCGTCCAGGTGGCTCCGCCGTGGCGGCCCGTCACGTCCGACGTCCTCGACTATGACGAAGTGATGGCCAAGTACGACGTGGCGCTGGAATGGCTCGCGGGCGTGTACGTGAACGCCCTGAACCTGATCCACTACATGCACGACAAGTACTACTACGAGGCGGCCGAAATGGCGTTGATCGACACGCACGTCAAGCGCACGTTCGCGACGGGCATTGCGGGCTTCTCGCACGTGGTCGATTCGCTGAGCGCGATCAAGTACTCGAAAGTCCACATCATCCGCGACGAGCACGGCTTCGCCGTCGACTACAAGGCCGAGGGCGACTTCCCGCGCTACGGAAACGACGACGACCGTGCGGACGACATCGCCGTGTGGCTGCTCAAGACGTTCATGGCCAAGGTTGCGCGCCACCACACGTACCGCGACGCCGTGCCCACCACGTCGATTCTCACGATCACGTCGAACGTCGTCTACGGCAAGGCCACTGCGGCGCTGCCGGATGGCCGCCGCGCGGGCGTTCCGCTCTCGCCGGGCGCGAATCCGTCCTACGGCGCGGAAAAGAACGGTCTGCTCGCCTCGCTGAACTCGGTCGCGAAGCTCCCCTACGAATACGCGCTTGACGGCATCTCGAACACGCAGACGATCAACCCGTCCGCACTCGGCAACACCGAAGAGGAACGCATCAACAATCTGGTCAACGTGCTGGACGGCTATTTCGTCCGCGGCGCCCACCACTTGAACGTGAACGTGTTCGGCGTCGAGAAGCTGCTCGACTGCCAGGCGCATCCGGAGAAGCCCGAATACGCGAACTTCACGATCCGCGTGTCTGGTTACGCCGTGAAGTTCATCAACCTCACGAAGGAACAGCAGGACGACGTGATCAGCCGTACCTGCCACGCTTCGCTGTAAAGCGTGACCGGGGCGGCTGCGATTGATCAGAAGAACTGCAACCGCCCCGCCGTCGACGTGCCGTCCGCCCGCGTGAACGTCACGTCGACGTCCTTGATGCCCGCAAGGAACAGCCCGAACGGCATCTCCGCCGCGCCGTGGGCAATGGGCAGACGGCATCCCGCAAGACGCAAGGTGCCCGTATCGAACGGCGTCACCGCAACGGCCAGCATCGTCTCGGCCGTCGCGCCCGGCGGAACCGTCAGAACGGCCTGCCACGGCATCGTCGCGTCATCGCTTGCGAACGTGAACGTGACGGTCTCATCGGGCGCCCGCACATCGGCGGGCATCTCGGCCGACGGCGCAGACGGCCCGGCAGCCAACAGAAAATCGCCCTCGTCCTGAGTCAGCAGTCGTCGCCGTTCCGCGTCCACGAACGTCGCCAGGCGTTCCGCCACGACGGCGGCGTGAGGGCGGCAATAGGTTGCCGTGAACGCCGTGATGAACGCCTTTTCATCGGCCGTCATCTCGGACGCTTCATGTTCACGTGCGTTCGCCATGTTCATTCTTCAATTCCCGCATGTCTTTCAGCGCACGGGAGAACATCTGGTCAACATTCGCCTCCGACGTCACGCCGAGCATACTTTTAATTTGCGTGGAAGACAGGTTCATGCGGAGTTTCAGCAGGTGGACGTAGGCGCGCATCGGGTTCTTTTTCCAGAGGTCCCCGAAGCATTTCTGCACGAGATCCCAGTCTTCCCGCCGACGCACCGCAGGGTCTTCGCACGGAGAGGCATCCCGCCCCCGCGAATCTGACACCATCTTTGAAACTTTTTCCTCGAAGGACAGGCCGTCCCCCGCGTCCGTGCCCCCCTCTCCCGCGTGTTCAAGCGACACCTCGCGCCGCGCGGCAGGGTTGGCGCGGTGAACGTAGCCGCGCACGTACGTCCGCATCCACCCCCACAGGCTGCCACCATCGTCGCGGTAGAGGTCGATTTTCCGTGCGCCGATCATCTCCACGTAGAGAAGACTCATCAACTCTTCGGGCGAAACGCCCCACTGGCGGGCCATCGCGCCACTGCGCAGACTCTTCGCCTCCGCCAACACGACCTTTTCCCAAACGAGCGCCCATGCCTGGGCATCCTGCAATTTCAAGTATTCCCAGATTTCATGATCGCCAGCGGACGCGGGAATCATTTCCCCATCTCCTCTTTTGCCTTGCGGTTCGGCACGACAATGTAGCCGCGCAGCGGAAACGGCGCCCAGTCGTTCGTCCACGTCGTATCCCGAAACGGCTTCTGGAACAGCGCGGCGGGCGGCACAATGTCGTCCGCCGTCCCGCGTACGCCGTCCGGCCCCCGCGACAACACGACGGGCGGCTCGTTCGTCGGCTCGTAGATGTAGTCGTGCTTCCACGGGTCTTTCAGCATCTTCGGAATGTAGGGTCCGATCCAACCGGCATGCGGAGACGTCTTCAGCGCCAGCGCTTCCAATCCCTCCTGCGCGGTCGGATAAACGCCACAATGGAATTTGTAGCGGCCCAACGCCTCCGCGAGCGCGGCCACGCTCCGTTCGGCGTGGGCGAGTTTGGCATCACGCATCTTTCGCCCGCCCCCCTTCCCGGCCGCCTGGATGACCGCGCCGCCCAGCAGGAGCAGCACCACGAGAACAACTAGATAGAAGACCGGCCCACGCTGAATCACGGGCGCTTTCAACCCCAATGCGGCCTTCTTCGCCTCGTACTCGCGGCACACCTGTTTGATTTTGCGGGCGCGTTCGCGTTTCGCCGCGGCCGCGTCGTTCACCGAAACCGGATTCGGACGTTTCATGCGATTTCCTCCAAAACGAGCGGTTTGGCGGCGGGCGGCTCGACGTCTACCGCAACGGCCGTCGCGACCAAATCCTGCGCGGCGGACAACTTGTCCAGATGCGCCGTCGTGCGGATTTCCGCCACGGGCTGCCCCGCCGCCACCGGATCGCCGTGCGTGACGAGGAGGCGCACACCCGCCGAAAGGTCAAGCGTATCGGCCGCGCAGGCACGACCGGCGCCAAGTTCAAACGCGGCCTGTGCCACCGCGCGCGCGTCGATGGACGCGACGAACCCTGCCGTGCCGGCGCGAACCACAGCCGTCCGTCCGGCGAACGCGGCCTGCCGGGCGCGAAACGCCCCCAAATCGCCACCCTGCCGTTCGACCATCTGCGCAAATCGGCGTTCGGCCGTACCGTCGGTCAGTTTCTCCCGGCAACGGGCGCGGGCGGCGTCGAGCGGTTCGTCCAACCCCAGCGACACCATCCGCGCCGCGAGCTCCACGGACAGATCACGCACGTCGGGCACGGACGCGGGATTCCGCAGAACCGCCAACGCCTCCTCGACTTCCAGCGCGTTGCCGACCGTGTAGCCGAGCGGTTCGTCCATCGCCGTCACAAGCGCACACGCCGTACGACCGGCGCCTTTGGCCACGCGCACAAGCGCCCGCGCCAGATCACGCGCCGCGTCTCGCGTCCGCATGAACGCCCCGACGCCGCATTTCACGTCGAACACGAGCGTACCTGCGCCCTCGGCCAATTTCTTGGAAAGAATTGACGCGACGATCAGCGGAATCGATGGCACCGTGCCCGTCACGTCGCGCAAGGCGTAGAGTTTCTTGTCCGCCGGCGCGATCTCCGCCGTCTGGACGGTCAACGAACACCCACAATCCGCCACGACGGCCCGGTAGTCCGTCAGTGACAACCCCGCCACGTAGCCGGGAATCGATTCCATCTTGTCGGCCGTACCGCCCGTCAGACCAAGACCGCGCCCCGTCAAGGACGGGACGGCGAGGCCACACGCCGCCGCGAGCGGCTGAACGATGAGCGAGAGCTTGTCCCCCACGCCGCCCGTCGAATGCTTGTCCGCCGTCGGCGGATAACCGTTCGGCGCGTCCGGCGCGGGTTCGGACGGCCAGGTGAGACACGTCCCCGAATCGCGCATCGCCTCCGTCAACGCCAGCGTTTCGGCGTCCGTCATGCCCCGGCAGCAAACCGCCATTGCAAATGCCGCCATCTGGTAGTCGGGCACGTCCCCACGCGTGTAGGCGGCGACGAGCGCGAAAATCTCATCCCGCGTCAGCTCCCCGCCTTCGCGTTTGCGATCCAGCAGCAATTTGACAATCATGGCGCATCCTTTCTGTTCGGACGTCGTGCGCGACGTCAGGACGGCAGAAACATGTCCACACGCGGCGTCAGCGGACGGCCACGCAGAAACGCACCGCCATCCATTTCCTTCGCGCCTTCCGGTTTGAGGGCCACGAGCAACAACGCGCCGTCGCCCGTGCGGACGACCGGCCCACGCGGACTCGCCTGCAAAACCGTACCCGGCAGTTCGCTCCGCCATGCGGCGTCGATCTGGTCGGTCTTGAGAAATTCGGCGTCTGTAACCACCACGCGCCCCGTCGCGTTCCGACGGCGCAGACGCAACGGCAGGAACGTGTAGCACCCCGGCCAGGGCGAATAGGCGCGAAGGAGACGTTCGATTTCGCTCGATCGGCGAGACCAATCGATCAACCCGTCCGTCTTCTTGATCTTGTGCGCGAACGTGGCCTTCGCGTCTTCCTGAGGATGTTCGGGCGGCAGATTCTTCGCCGCCATCAGCTTGAGCGTCTTCGCGAGCGTCACGCCGCCGCAGATCGCCAGCTTGTCCATCAACGATTCACCCGTGTCACTCGAATCGATCGGCTCGACACGCGACATCAGAACGGGACCGTCGTCCATACCGAGCCCCATGCGAATAACCGACACGCCCGTCAACTCGTCGCCCGCCAACAGCGCAGCCGTGACGGGCGAGGCGCCGCGATATTTGGGCAACAAAGAGAAATGGCAATTGATGCACCCGAACGGCGGCAAGGACAACAACTCCTGTTTCAGGAACTGGCCGAACGCAACGACGACGATGACATCGGGCTTACGTGCGCGAATCCACGCCAACGCCTCGGGCGTATTGACGTTGTCGGGCGTGATACACGTGGTGATGTTACGCTCCAAGGCGTACTTGCGACAGGGGCAGGGCGAAAGATCGCGCCCACGACCGGCTGGCCGATCTGGCTGCGTGACGACACCGACCACCTGGAGACCCGGCAGCCGAAGAATGGCATGCAGACACGTGGCCGATGCCTTGGACGAACCCATGAAGACGATACGCATGGCTCTTAGTATAGTATCTTTCCGCACATAACGCAACGCTCGCCGTTT
>CAZTHR010000129.1:0-6499 GCA_964613265.1 uncultured Lentisphaeraceae bacterium
TCATGGGTGACATTCTACCATTTTTAGGGAGGGACGTGGGACGGAAATTCAACGCAGAATCATCGATTTGCGCCTTGATTTCCCCCTCCGAAATGGGTATAATCATGAATCAAATTCTGGAGTTCGGATCATGGCGAAAATCAAGCTCACGAAAACGGAACTGAAAGCGCAGACGGACGCGTTGAAGCGTTTCCAGCGGTTTTTGCCCATGCTTCAGCTGAAGAAACAGCAGTTGCAAGGCGAAATCGCAGGCATCGCCGCCAAGGCCGCCGCCGTCTCCGCGCGCGAGCAGGCCGTCCGTGCGTCGTTGAACGGCTGGGTCGGGCTGCTCGCCACGGGCGAAGACCTCCTCGGCGGTCTCGTCACGGTCACGTCCGTCCGCACGTCGAGCGCCAATATCGCCGGCGTGGAGATTCCCGTGTTCGACGGTATTGAAACGGACGTGAAGCCAATCGACTTGTGGGCCACGCCCGCGTGGATCGACGATGCCGTCGTGGCGTTGAACGACATTCTCACCTTGCAGGGCGAACGCGCCGTGCTGGAACGGCAGCGCGACCTCATCGCGGAAGAACTGCGCACGACGTCCCAGCGTGTGAACCTCTTTGAGAAGGTGAAGATCCCCCAGTGCAAGGAGAACATCCGCATGATTAAAATCAGCCTCGGGGACGAACAGACCGCCGCCGTGACACGCGGCAAGATCGCCAAGTCCCGTGGCGTCGAGGAGGCCTGCGCATGATCGTTCCAATGAAACACCTGACGCTGCTGTGCGTGGCGTCCGAAGGGGAGCAGACGCTGGAAGACCTGCGGGATCTCGGCTGTCTGCAGCTGGATTTCTCCACGGCCGCATCCGCCGCGTTCGTCCAGGCGAAGGAGGATGTGTCGGACGCCGAACGCGCCGTGCGCATCCTCGCAAAAGCCGCGAAGGAATACGCGGGCGTGTCGGGCACGGGGCGGTTTGACGCGGTGGCCGACGGCGATTTCGTCGCGGCCGTTCTGGCGGCCGATCGCGAACGCCAGACGCTCCTCGACGAGGCGGAAAAACTGCGCCAGACGGTTCGCGTCTACGCGCCGTTTGGCGACTTCGATCCCGCGTTGGCGGCCGCGTTGCGGACGAAAGGTCTGTCCGTCGTTCTTGCGAAGGGACGAAAGGGGTTGCGTCCCGAGGCGGCGGCGGGCGGCTACGTGCAGCGGCTGGGTTCGGACGCGCGCGCGGACTATTTCGTTTGCGTCAACACCGCCGTGCCAGACGGTTGCGAGGCCGTGCCGCTGCCGGCGGAACGGCTGTCGGCCACACGCAAACGTCTGTCCGCCCTGGGTGATCGGATCGCCGCCGCCGGGGGCGATCTCGCGGCCGCCCATGCGCGGACGGATGCGATTACGCGGCAGACGCCCGCACTGAAGGACAAAGTTGATTTCGCGGCGGCGCGGGACGCACTGGCCGCGTACGGTGCGGTGTCTGCGCTCGAAGGCTGGATTCCCGTGGACGCCGTCGCGGCGGTGCGGGCGAAAGCGAAGGACCGGGGGTGGGGCATTCTCGTTCGCGACGTGGCGGACGGCGAGAACCCGCCCACGCTGATTCGTCCGCCGAAACTCTTCAGGCCCGTCGTGGTGCTGTTCGAGGGGCTGGGCATCGCGCCCGCCTATACGGAGGCGGACGTCTCGGTGCCGTTCATGTGCTACTTCTCCCTCTTCTTCGCGATGCTCGTGGGCGACGGTGGTTACGGCGCGATTCTGTTGGCGCTTGCGCTCGTGGGCTGGTACAAGACGCGGCCGCGAAAGCCGGGGGCGCGGCGGGCTTCCCTTGTGTCGAGTTGGCTGGCGCTTCTAACGGTCTTCTCGACGGCGACGATCGTCTGGGGGCTGTTGTCGAACACGTGGTTTGGCGAAGGCCTGCCGTGTGCGCAGAACTGGCCGACGGTGAAGTGGCTGGCCGATCCGTCCTACAATAACATGATGCTGCTCTGTTTCACGATCGGCGTATCGCACTTGATGCTGGCGCGGATTTGGACGGGGCTGTGCATGTTGAACGACCGGACGTGTCTGAGCCAATTTGGCTGGGCGGGCATTCTGCTCTTCATGTACCTCGTCACGAACGCGATTGTCGGCATTTTCGACGGAATCCCCACATGGGGTTACTGGATGTTCGGCTTGTCGCTCGTCGGCGTCTTCGGCTTTACGCTGAAAGGGCGTGAATTCAAGACGCGCGGAATCGAACTGGGGATGTTGCCGCTTAACATTATGAGCGCGTTGGGCGACATCATTTCCTACGTCCGCCTCTTCGCCGTCGGGCTGGCATCCGTGAAGGTGGCGCAGAATTTCAACATGATGGCCACGGGGCTGGACTGGCCGCTTTGGCAGAAGTTCATTCCGATGGTGGCGATCCTGTTGATCGGGCACGGGCTCAATTTCGCGATGGCGGGGTTGTCGATCCTCGTCCACGCGGTGCGTCTGAACACGCTGGAGTTTTCCAGCCACAAGGGCATTTCGTGGTCGGGGTACGCCTACGCGCCCTTTCGGCGGCATTGAACGGCAAGTCAAATTTCCAACTAAAAAAATTTCCAACTAAAAAGGAGAATCGAAAATGGATGTAATGGTTGTTTCTGGAGCGATTGCGTGTCTCGGCCTGAGCGCGGCCGGATCGGCGTTCGGTACGGGTCTGACGGCGGCGTCCGCCGTGGGCGCGTGGAAGAAGTGCTACGTCGCGAACAAACCGGCGCCGTTCATTCTGCTCGGCCTCGTGGGTGCGCCGATTACGCAGACGCTGTACGGCATGATCCTCATGTTCGTCATGTTCGGCAAGACGGCCATTCCCGGCGCGGGCATTCCGCTGCTGGTGCTGGGCATCTTCGCCGGGTTTGCCATCGGGCTCTCCGCGTTCCTCCAGGGGCGCGTGGCGGCGGCGGCCTGCGATGCCCAGGCGGAGACGGGTCAGGGCCTGACGCTCTACTTCGCATCGTTGGGCATTATCGAGACGGTGGCCATCTTCACGATGGTCTTCACGATCATCGCGCTCAGCAAGATCGTCTGACGCCATGGGAAGTCTCTCGGGCAGCGTCTGTTTCGGCTTCCTGCTGTTGGCGGGAAGTCTCTTCGGTGAGGTGTTCACGTCGCCGGATGGGCGCGTGACGGCGGATGTGGCGGCACGGGACGAAGGTCTCGTCGCCGCCGTTGCCTATGACGGGAAACCGTTGGCGGCGTTGTCGCTGAACGGCCTCGTGTTGGCCGAGCCGTTCACGGGCGGGTTGGCTGTCGAAAAAATGGAACCGGCCGCCGCCGATACGACGTGGAAACCCGTTTGGGGCGACCGCGCCGAAGTCCGGGATGCCTGGCGCGGCGGCATCTATACGTTGCGCGAGAAGGGCGGTCTGAAACGGACGCTCTGCGTCGAGGTGCGCGTGTACGGCGAGGGCGTGGCGGCGCGTTATACGTTGCCGACGCGGGCGGAAACGGTCGTGGATGAAAACACGGTCGTCGTCTATCCCGCCGGTGCGGCCGCCTGGGCCATCGCGCACACGGAGGCCACGTTCCCTGCGGATGCGATGCCGATCGACGCGCTCCAAGGGCGTCGGATGATGCCGTTGACGGTGGACGTGCCGGGCGCGGGCGTCTGCTCGTTCCTTGAAGCCCATTGCGTCGGCTATCCACGGGCGTTGGCGGAGGGGCGCGGCAAGGCGGGCGTCAAGGTTGCCCTGCAAGGGCGGACGACGCCGGTGGCGCGGGGATTCCAGTCACCATGGCGGGCGCTCGTCACGGCGCCGAACGCCGCGCGGCTGATTGAACACGCGACGCTCGTGCCGAATCTCAACCCGCCGTGTGCGCTTGCGGACACCTCCTGGATCGTGCCCGGGCTCACCGTCTCGAACGAGGGGAATTGTCCGATCAAAATGGATGAATTGCTGAAAGTCGGTGAACGCGCGGCGACGGCTCATTTCAAGTACCTCCAGATCGACTGGGGGTGGTATGGCACGGAATGGACGTGGACGGACAAAGACCGAGAGACGTTTCTCAAGACGAATCCCGACTGGAAGGACGATCCGGACTGGGTGCGGAATTCCTATGCGAATCCCCGTGTCGCGGCGAAGGGACGTGTCGGCTATCGCCCGGATTGGAAGGGCGGTACGACCGTCGATTTGGACATTCCGGCGCTCGTTTCCTTTTTGAAGTCGAAAGGCATGGGCCTTTGTCTCTACCTGCATGGTCAGGTCATCGAGGCGAATGACATGGACGAACTTTTCGCGCTCTACGCACGGTGGGGGATTGCGGGCCTCAAACCCGGATTCGTCCGCTATGGCGATGCGGCGTCGACGGACTGGAATCGCCGCCTCGTCGAAACCGCCGCCCGCCACCGTCTGTGGCTCTGTGTCCACGACGCCCACGTGCCGGACGGCATGGAGCGGACGTACCCGAACTTGATGCTCTGCGAAGGCGGCGGCGGACAGGAAGGCAACCATCCCGTGCGCCAGGATGTGTGTCTGCCGTTCACGCGCTGTCTGGCGGGGCCGTTCGACTACACGCCGATGCTGTTCGACAAAGGCAAGACACACGCACACGCCGTCGCGTTTCTGCTCGTCTATCCAGGCCCGAGCGCCGTTGTGCGCGGGCGGACGCAGACGTATCTGTCGGATGCGTCTGGCGAGAACGTGCTGGGAACTGAACGCGCGTTCATGAAGCAGCTGCCGATGACCTACGACGAGACGCGGGTGCTTGACGCGCAGATCGGTCGTCATCTCGTGGTGGCGCGTCGCAAGGGACGCACGTGGTATCTGGCTGGGATGACAGGCGCGGCGGCGGTGACGACGACGCTTGATTTCGCGTTTCTGCCGGCGAATGCAACGGCGACGTTGACGTTGTGGAAGGACGATCCTTCGGCGGGTGCGGGGCGTGTGTGCGGTACGGTGCAGGAGACGCGCACGGTCGGCTGCCATGACAAAGTGATCGTTCCCATGGCGGCGGCAGGTGGTTTCGTGGCGACTGTTCGGTTGCCGTGACGCGCTGAAACGAAAGCAAGAGGAGAGGCTGTGAACATGAAAAAATTGGTGGTGTTGTGTCTGGTGGCGGGCGCTATCGGAATGGCGGGTGCGGCGGACGTCGCGTTCCGTCGTCCGGTGATCGTGCCGGAACCGGTCGAGTTGACGTATGAGGCTGGCCAACCGGTGCGGCTCGACAAGCACGTGAAACTCGTCGTGACGTGTCCCGACCCTTCGGCGGCGGCGTGGGTTTCCCGAATGTTCGGCGAATGGTACGGCTTCGTGCCGCGTGTGGAGATCGTGAAGGAGGCGGCGGCGGGTGCAAAGGGGACGGATGGCTATGTCCTTTCGGCGCGGCCCGACCGAATTGTGTTGGGCGGCAATACGTTGCGCGGTGTGAAGTATGCGCTCTACACGTTGCGCCAGGCGGCGGAGCGCGAATCCGCCGGCCGCACGTTGAAGGGGTATTGGTTGCCCGCGCTCGATGTCAAGGACACGCCCGCGCTTGACTTTCGGGGTGTTCATCTGTGCTGGTTCCCCGAAAATTCGGCGACGTTCATCGAACACCAGATTCGTCTGGCGGCCTACTACAAGTTCAACTACGTGGTGCTGGAAAGCTGGGGCGTGTTCAAGAGCGAACGTCACCCCTATTTGGCGATCAAGGACGCGCCGCTGACCGTCAAGGAGGCGCGGCGTCTGTCCGCGCTGGCGGCCGATCTGGGCGTCACGCTGATTCCGCAGTTCAACATTTTCGGCCACGCCGCCGGAGCGCGTTCGATGGGCGGCAAGCATATCACGCTCGATGTCCATCCGCAGTACCAGCCGTTGTTCGAGCCGGCGGGCGGCTGGAACTGGTGTCTTTCAAATCCTGACGCCACGGCCGTCGTGCGGGAATACGTGGACGAGATGCACGAGGCGTTCGGGCGGCCGCCGTTCTTTCATGTCGGGTGCGACGAGGCGGATGCGCCGAGCTGTCCGACGTGCCGGGCCGTTCAACCCTACGCGAAACTCGTGGAGGCGCACATTCTCGCGGTGCGCGACCAGCTCAAGGCGCGGGGGGCGCGGATCATGATGTGGCATGACATGCTGCTTGAACGCGGCGACAAGCGGTGGCGGCCGTTCTACGCGAATGGCTCGAAGGACGAGGCGAAAATGGTGGAAACCTTGCCGCGCGACATCGTGATTTGCGACTGGTACTATGGGAACAACTATGGCGGGACGAGTAACCCGAAGTCCTATTCGACGTTGGACTACTTCAAGAGCCTCGGCTACTCGACGTTGACGTGTCCGTGGGATGATCCGAAGGGTATTGTGGCGCAGGGACGCTACGCCCGCGAAGCGGGGTTGTTCGGCATATTGGAGACGGTTTGGCATCATTTTCGCGGCAACCAGTTCGCGACGATGATGGAAACGGCGGCCGATGCGGCATGGGGCGGTGCGCCGGATGGCGTACGACGTACGAATCCGTCCGTCGGGTCGCGGCCGTTCGCCGTCCATTGGCGTCAGATCGGTTGGGACATGGGCATTTCCGA
>CAZTHR010000130.1:0-6496 GCA_964613265.1 uncultured Lentisphaeraceae bacterium
GCTTGCAGAAATTCGGGGATTTGCCGCCCAGACGGTCGGTTCGTGTGGTATAATCTTCCCTCAGGACAAGAGGACAATATGGCTGAAGAAGTGAAAGAGAAACTGGTTGAGGTCGAAGAGGTCTCCCAGCGTGTGCAGGCGCTCAAGAAGAGCGTCGCCGAAATGGCCGACTATATCAAAATCGACGGGCGGCGCAAGGCGTTGGCCGAGTTGGAGGCGCAACAGGCGTCGGGCGATTTTTGGAACGACCAGGCGAAGGCCAAGGACGTCATCGCCAAGACGAACGCGGAACGCGCCTACGTGCAGCCGTTCGACGCCTTGTCGAAGACGGTCGAGGACGCCGCCGTCATGCTGGAACTCGCCGAGATGGAGGAGGGGGCGGATCAACAGGCTGCACTTGCCGACACGTTGGCGGA
Source organism: uncultured Lentisphaeraceae bacterium (assembly GCA_964613265.1). Taxonomy (GTDB): domain Bacteria; phylum Verrucomicrobiota; class Kiritimatiellia; order RFP12; family UBA1067; genus RUG572. The sequence goes on from CAZTHR010000130.1 coordinate 417, forward strand.
GTGCGCGAAAGCGGATGAATACTTTGCCAAGCTCCGAATGCAGTCCCTGCTGGGCGGCAAGTTCGATTCCTACAACGTCTTTGTGAAACTCCACGCGGGCCAGGGCGGTACGGAGGCGTGCGACTGGGTGGCGATGCTCTACCGCATGTACCAGCGTTATGCCGAAAGCCAGGGCTGGAAGGTGGAAGAGTACGATCAGCAGCCGGGTGAAGAAGCCGGTCTCAAGGACGTCTATTTCCGGATTGAAGGCCCCTACGCCTATGGCACGATGAAAGCCGAGCGCGGCATCCATCGGCTCGTGCGCATTTCGCCGTTCGACGCGAACAAGCGGCGGCAGACCTCCTTTGCCTCCGTTGAAACGGTGGCTGAAATCAACGACGACATCGACGTTGAAATCAAGGACGAGGATTTGCGGGTTGACACGTATCGTTCCGGCGGCGCGGGCGGCCAGCACGTCAACAAGACCGATTCGGCCGTTCGTCTGACCCACCTGCCCACGGGCATTGTGGTGGCCTGTCAGAAGGAGCGTTCGCAGCACATGAACCGCGAGAAGGCCATGAACATGTTGCGCGCCCAGTTGTACGAGTACTACGAAGACCAGAAGCGCGCGGAGATGGATCGTTTCTACGGCGCGAAGTCCGCTAACGGCTGGGGTAGTCAGATTCGTTCCTACGTGTTTTGTCCGTACACGATGGTGAAGGATCTTCGCACGGAATGCGAGACGTCCGACGTGAACGCCGTGATGGACGGCCACATCCAGCCATTCATCGAAGCCTGGTTGCAGCAGCAGGCCACCAAGCAGAACGGACCGGCATGACGATTCTCGCATTGGATCGCTCGACCGACACGCAGTCGGCTGCATTGGCCCGCGACGGCCGCGTCGTCGGTCGCGTGTTCGCGGGCTTGGATGCGCGCGCGGCCGACTGGCCGGTGAAGGTGCGCGACTTTCTCGCCGCCGAAGGGTTGTCCGTCGCGGACGTGGACGAGATTCTCGTGGGGCAGGGGCCGGGTTCTTTTGCAGGCATTCGCGCGGCGTTGGCGTTCGCGCAGGGATTGGCTCTGCCGGCGGGCAAGCCCGTCGTGGGGTTGCCCAGCACGCTCGCGTTCGCACGTGCGGGCGAGCGAATTGCCGTTGTGGGCGATGCGCGGCGCGACCGGTTCTGGGTTGTCGTTTACGACGGTGTTCGGACGGTGCGGGACTTCACGTTGGCGACGAAGGAGACGCTGGCGTGTGCCGTGCCGGACGGTTATGCGGTGGTGACGCCTGACGGGGCGCGGATCGAGCCGCTGTTGAAAACCGTGTTTGCGGAAAATTACAAGGGCTCGGCGACGCCGCTTGCCGCAGATTTGGCGGCCATTGCCGTCGCCTATCCCGACCTGCTCCGTCCCGAACCGTTGCCCATCTACCTGCAGCCGGCCGTTCGTCCGGCATCCTGAGGAGGTTCGCATGAAGTGCGTCGCTCTGTTGACCGTGTTCGCCGCCGTGACCGCGTCCGTGTTCGGCCGCCCGCCCAACTACGACGAATCGAAAGTCGCGCCCTACACGCTCGAAGATCCGCTCACGTTCGTGGATGGGCGGAAGGTCGCGACGCCGGCGGATTGGCAGTTGCGTCGTCAGGAGATTGTTCGCATTTTCGAACGCGAAATGTTCGGGCGGACGCCGCCCGCGCCGGCGGCCGTGGTGACGGAGATGTTCGAGGAGGGGACGACGCTGGCCGGTTTGGGCATCCGCCGCCAGTACCGTATGTGGTTCACGGCCGACAAGTCCGGCCCGCACGTTGACTGGATTCTCTTTCTCCCCAATCGCATCGCGGGTTTGAAGCCGACGTTCGTCAACGGCCGTCCCGTCTGCGAGAACACGGAGAAATGTCCGGTTGTCCTCTTCTTGAACTATCGCGGCAACCACGAGTTGACGACCGATCCCGAAGTTTCGCCGCCGAATCCGATCTGGCTGCGCAATGATGCGTCGGCCGGTGTTGTTGACCATCGTCCGTCTGCCGCCAGGCGCGGCGTTGCCCGCCGTACATCCGGCGCATCACCGTTTCCGCTGGAGACGATTCTGGCGCGGGGCTATGCCGTGTTGAGCGCCTGTTACGGGCAGATTTCGCCCGACGTCGAGGTGCGGCGCGGCGATTCCGAAGCGCTGGCTTACACGGGTGTCTTCTCGCTCTGGCCGCCGCGCGATCCGGCCCGCGATGACAACATCACGGCCATCGGTGCCTGGGCGTGGACGCTCTCGCGCGGCCTCGACCTTGCCGAACGCATCCCGGAAATCGATGCAAAGAAGAACGTCGCCACGGGGTGTTCGCGTCTCGCGAAGACGCCGCTTCTGGCCTGTTCGCGCGACGAACGCTTTGCCGTTTGCGTCCCCGTGCAGACGGGCGGCGGCGGCGTTCCGCTCGCGAAGCGCGATTTCGGCGAGAATGTCTCCACGGAAGTCGCTTCGTTTCCGCATTGGTATTGCAAGGCGTACGCGAAGTACGCGGACAACGAGCAGAATCTGAAATTCGACCAGCATCTGCTCGTCGCGTCGCTTGCGCCGCGCCGCGTGCTCGTGTTGGGTTTCAATTCGGGCTGGTTCGACACGAAGGGCGAATATCTCTCCTGCAAAGCCGCCTCGTCCGCTTGGACGTTGCACGGTCTGCCGGGGCTGCCCGATTGTCCGTTCCCCGCGAATTTCGATTCGGCGTGTATCGGCTCGCATCTAGGCTATGCGCGGCGGGGCGGCGAACACGGTATCGCCGGCGACGACTGGCGGTGGATGCTGGATTTCGCCGACCAGGCGTTTGGACGCGGACGGAAGGCGGTCTGCGATTGATGCTGGACTGCTTGCAGAGGTGGATGGGACGCGGTGCGTCGACGTCGGACGCTGTGATGTTTCGGACGGCGACGTTGTGCGATGTGGGACTTGTTCGGGCGGAGAATCAGGATCATTTTCTCTGCCATCCCGAAACGGGACTCTTCTGCGTGGCGGACGGCATGGGTGGCGGAAAGGACGGCGGGCTGGCGAGCCAATGGACGTGCGCGGCCGTGGACGCGGTGGCGCGACCGCCGACGTCGATCGAGGTGTTCCGAAACGATGTCGATGCGGCCTTGCGGCAGGTGAACACGCGCATTCGCGCCCATGCCGTGCAGCACGGCTACGCGATGATGGGCACGACGCTTGCGTTGCTCTACGTCAATCCCCAGATGCCGACGCTGGGGTGGGTCTGCCATGTGGGTGACAGTCGCATCTACCGTCTGCGCGGCGGTCGGCTCGATCCGTTGACGATTGACCACACGGTTGGCAACGCATTGGGGCGGGCGTCCTTCGATGACGGGCAGGCGCAGACGCTGATGTCCCGCCAGAATCCACTGTCGCACATCTTGACGCGGGCCGTGGGTACGGAGCGGCGCGTCAACCCCGAATGGCGGAAAGTCGACGTGTTCAGGGGGGATCGCTATCTCCTCTGTTCCGATGGCGTCCACGACACGTTGTCGAACGATTTCCTGCGGCGGGCAATGGCCAAGTCGCCAAATCCCGAACGGGTCGTTGAAAAAATCGCCGAAGCCGTACGGCGCAACGGCGCGGCCGACAATTACACGATTGTCTGCGCATTCGTCAATCCAGAAGGAAGCGGACGATGACGTGCGCGGATTCTCTCCACGATGAACGGCGACGCCGCATTACATTCCCTTGCGATGTAAAACAACCGTTTACGAATCTTGTAAGCGTGTTGTACAGATTTTGTTCAGTTTACGCCTCTGTCGGCGTTTCGGATGCGTAAAATGCCGTTTGGCATGGTTCTTGCTTTATTCTGAGCGGCGACGATTCCGCCGCCGAAAGGAAAACGAACATGAGCGAAGCGATCAACTACGCCGAAGACGTCTTCGACGCCACGGCCATGAAAGAATATCTGCCTAAGGCGACCTGCCGGAAGCTTCTTGCGACGATCGAGGAAGGCCAGCCGCTCGACCCCGCGATTGCGGGCGACGTGGCGCACGCGATGAAAGAGTGGGCGTTGGCCCGTGGCGCAACGCACTACACGCACTGGTTCCAGCCGATGACGGGGACGACGGCGGAGAAGCACGATGCGTTTCTCGATTTCGAACAAGGCGAACCCGTGATGTCGTTCTCCGGCAAGAATCTCGTCGTCGGCGAACCGGATGCGTCGAGTTTTCCGTCCGGTGGTCTGCGCTCCACGTTCGAGGCGCGTGGTTACACGGCGTGGGATCCGACGTCGCCCGCGTTCATCAAGCGGCACGACAACGGCGCCACGCTCTGCATTCCGACGGCGTTCTGCTCCTATGCGGGCGAGGCGTTGGACCGCAAGACGCCGCTCCTGCGTTCCATTCAGGCGTTGCAGAAGGCCACGACGAAGTTGATGAAGTGCTTCGGTCTGCCGGAGGAGCGCGTGAAGGTGACACTCGGCATCGAGCAGGAGTATTTTCTCGTCGACCGGAAATACTTTGATCGGCGGCCCGACTTGATCCAGTGCGGGCGGACGCTCTTCGGTGCCACCCCGGCGAAGCACCAGCAGTTGGCCGACCACTATTTCGGCCCGATTCCCACCCATGTGCTCAACTTCATGCACGAGGTGGAGCAGGAACTTTGGAAACTCGGCATCCCGGCGAAGACGCGCCACAACGAGGTGGCGCCCGCGCAGTTTGAATTGGCGCCGATTTTCGAGGAACTGAATCTGGCCGTCGACCACAACATGGTTGTGATGGATGTCCTGCAGAAAGTCGCCGCGAAGCACGGCATGGTTTGCCTTCTCCACGAAAAACCTTACGCGGGCATCAACGGCAGCGGCAAGCACAACAACTGGTCGATCAACTACGGCAACCGCAATCTGCTCAATCCGGGTGACAATCCGGAGGACAACGCGATCTTCTTGACAGTACTTTGCGCGCTCATCGAGGCGGTCGACCTCCATGCCGACTTGCTGCGTCTGGCCGTGGCTTCGGCGGGCAACGACCACCGTCTGGGCGCGAACGAGGCGCCGCCGGCGATTATCTCGATGTATCTGGGCGATCAGCTGGCCGCCGTGATTGACGCGCTGGAAAGCGGCGCCCACTCCAAGGGGCGGAAGAAGGGGACGTTGCGTCTGGGCGCCGACACCTTGCCGCCGTTGCCGCGCGATGCGACGGATCGCAACCGCACGTCGCCGTTTGCGTTCACGGGCAACAAGTTCGAGTTCCGCGCACCGGGTTCGGCGCAGAACTGTTCGGGTCCGAACGTCGTGTTGAACACGATTGCCGCCGAGGCGTTCGACCGGATGTCCGACACGTTGGCGACGTTCGGGACGAAAGGATTCCATGAAAAACTCCAGCAGCATTTGCAGGAAATCCTCAAGGCGCACAAGCGCGTGATTTTCAATGGCGACGGTTATACGGATGCTTGGTTGAAAGAGGCCGCGAAGCGCGGTCTGCCAAACTGCGCGACCACGACCGAAGCCCTGGCGGCGCTTGAAAAGGCCGACAACGTGGCGCTCTACGAGAAGTACGGCGTGTTGAACGGCCGCGAACTCCAAAGTCGGCACGAGATTATCCTGTCCGATTACCAGACGCGCGTCCGGATCGAGGGTGACCTGGCGCTCGACATGGCCGCCACGCTGATTCTGCCAGCCGCGAAAGCGGAGTATGCGGCGGCGCTCGATACGTTCGGCAAGGCTGAAGCGGCGGGCATCGCCTCCGGTACGGCGTGTTTGAAGGACGACGTGGTGGAACTGGGTGCGGGGCTGGATGCGCTCAAGACGGCGATCAACGCCCTCAAGGACGCCTTGGCTGGACGCGACACGGGCATCGTGCTCGCCGCGATGGCCTCTCTCCGCGTCGCTGCCGACAAGCTTGAAAAGCGCGTTGCCGCCGACCGGTGGCCATTGCCGAAATACGCCGACATGCTGTTCAAGTACTAGGCTGTCGGAGGGACGAGATCGGCATGAAGACGGTCCGTGAAAGGGTGATGCAGAAATGGGCGGTGGTGCGCATCGGGCTTGTACGATTCGCACCCTGCCACATCTGTGCGAGTGGAATGTCCGGAAGCGATATGGGCGATAGGCTGCTCATCCAAAAAGGCCTTTTACTCTTTCACGCACAGT
>CAZTHR010000131.1:0-1396 GCA_964613265.1 uncultured Lentisphaeraceae bacterium
TTTGTAAACTTGTACCGAGGGCGGTCTTTTGGTATAATCGGCCACTGATTCGGGGACGTTCTGAACCCCGTTCAAATAAAGAGCAAAAGCATGAGCAAAGAGTACAAAGTTGGTCTGGTTGGCGTGGGCGCCGTGGGCGCCGAGATGATCAAGGTCTTGAAAGACCGCAACTTCCCCTGCGGCAAAGTCCAGGTGTTTGCGTCGCGCGAGCGCGACGAAGTGATTGGTGGCGAGACGTACCACGTCTTGAAAGCCGGCGAAGATTCCTTCAAGGGTCTCGATATCGTTCTCTTTGCAGGCAAGACGGACGTGGCGATCCAGCTCAAGGACGCCGTGGTGAAAGCCGGTGCGAAGATGATCGACAATTCGCGTGCGTTCCGTCAGGATCCCGATGTGCCGCTCGTCGTGCCGCAGGTGAACCCCGAAGACCTCGATTGGAACAAGGGCGTTATCGCCAACCCCAACTGTACGACGGCCATTATGCTTGAGGCCGTGGCCCCGCTTCACAAAGCCAAGAAGTTGAAACGCCTTATCGCCTCCACCTACCAGGCGGCGTCGGGCGCGGGCGCCCCCGGTCTTGCGGAACTTGAATGTCAGATGAAGGAAATGGTTGCAGGCCAGCCGCTCACGATCAAGGCGTTCCAGCACCAGCTGACCTACAACTTGATTCCGCATATCGACAAGTTCGACGAGACAAACTGGTACACGCTTGAAGAACTCAAGATGCGCAACGAGGCGCGGAAGATGCTCCATGCGCCGGACTTGATGCTTTCCTGCACATCCGTGCGCGTTCCGATTCCGCGCGCCCACTCCGAGTCGCTCAACCTCGAATTCGAGGAGGACATCACGCCCGACGAAGCGCGGGAAATCCTGTCCAAGGCGGACGGTGTGCGGGTCGTGGACGATCCGCTGAACGGCGGCTATCCGATGCCGTTGGACGCGACGGCGAAGTACGACGTCTTGTGCGGCCGTATTCGCCAGGACATCTCTCGTGCCGACAAGAAGGGGCTTGACATCTTCGTTTCCGGCGACCAGCTCTTGCGGGGGGCGGCTCTCAACGCCGTGGAAATCGCCGAGCACTTGATTTCGCGCGGTCTCGTGTGACGCCGCGCCCAACCAAGAGACAACAAAGGAGTATAGACATGAAGAAAGTGTTGTTGCTCGCTGCCGCCGTCGCGTTCGTCGTCGGCCAGGCGGAAGCCAAGCACCATCATCACCGGGGTGACGCCATTGCGGGCGGAATCGCCGCCGGCGTGACGGCCGCGCTGTTGGGTGCCCCGCCGCCGCCACCACCGCCGCCTCCTCCCCCGCCGCCGCAGACGGTCATCGTCCAGCAACCGGTCGTTGCGGCGCCGGTCGTTGCCCAGCCCGTGGTGGCGCCGGTCGTGGCTCAGCC
>CAZTHR010000131.1:1496-6400 GCA_964613265.1 uncultured Lentisphaeraceae bacterium
CAGCCCGTCGTCGCACAGCCCGTGGTGGCCCAGCCTGTTGTCGCGCCGGTCGTGGCGCAGCCGGTTGTCGTGCACCCGGTTCCGCCGCCGCCCCCGCCCCCGCCGCCGCGTCGTCGTCGGCACTGGTAATGCGAGGGGAACGGCGCTTCCGTGTATCTCAAACAACTTGACATCCAGGGGTTTAAGTCCTTCGCCGATCGGACCCGGCTCACGTTCGAGCCGGGGATGATTGCCATCGTTGGACCGAACGGGTGCGGTAAGTCGAACGTGTCGGACGCGATTCGCTGGGTTCTCGGCGAACAGCGTCCGACGGCCATTCGCTGCTCGAAACTCGTTGACGTTGTTTTCAACGGGACGGACACTCGCAAGCCGTTGGGCCTTGCGGAGGTTTCAATCACGTTCGCGGACTGCGAGAAGGAACTGGGAACCGACTACCATGAGGTCACCGTCACGCGCCGCGTCTACCGCGACGGTTCGGGCGAGTACTTCATCAACAAGGTGCGGAGTGGTCTGAAGGACATCAAGCGCCTGTTCATGGGCACGGGCATTGGTACGACCTCGTACTCCGTGATGGCGCAGGGGCAGATCGACCAGATCCTCTCCTCCAAGCCCGAGGATCGCCGCGCCGTCTTCGAGGAAGCGGCCGGCATCACGAAGTTCAAGGCGGATCGCAAGGAGGCGATGCGCAAAATCGACCAGACGAACCAGAACCTGCTGCGCGAGGCCGACGTCCTGCGCGAAATGAAGCGGCAGATCGGTTCGCTCCAGCGGCAGGTCGGCAAGGCCGAGAAGTACAAGGAACTGCGCGACGAGTTGCGCGGACTTGACATCTACGTGTCCAAGGGGAAGATCCAGGCGTTCAATCTGGCGCTGGAGATGAACGCGCAGAACCAGCGCAGTACGGAACAGGCCATCATCGACGCGACGGCCGCCGTGAACGCCGCCGAAAGCGCGGCCCAGCAGATCCATGCGGATATGCACGCGCTGGAGGAGCGTTTGGCCGCATTGCAGGCCCAGGCCGCCCAGGCCGAAGGCGCTTACACCCGCGCCCGCGAAGTCATCGGCGTCAACGAACAGCGTATCGCCGAGTACAAGGCGTGGAGCGACCGTGACGGTCTCGAAATCAGCCAGACCCGTCAGCAGCTGGATGAAATCGGGATGCAGACGGAATCCCTCGAACAGAAGGAGACACTGTTGGAGGATGGTTTGGCCGCCGCCCAGGAATCGCTGGAAACGGCCGAGAAGAATTTTGCCGAATCGACGGCGCGGATCGACGCCTTGCGTCTGGCCTTGCAGGAAGGGCGGACGCAGTCCGTGGCCTGCGACCGGCAGGCCGCCGCGATTCGCGACGAAATCGCGCGGTTGGAAAGCCAGGCGCGTGAAGCTATTTTGAAACGTGAACGCCTCGTGAGCGAAGAGGCGCAGCTTGCGCAGTCCATGTCCGCCGCCGATGCGGCGCTAGCCGCCGTGGCGGCGCGTCTGGACGAGGCCCGCGCGGCGGAGGACGCCGCAGCCGGGGCGAGTGAAGCGGCCGAAGAGCGGCGAGCCGCGTTGGCCGCCGAACTCGAAGATCTCCGCGCCAATTTCGGGCGGATGCAGGCCGAGGCGGCCGCCAAGGAAGCCCAGCTCGATTTGTTGAACGACACGAAGTCCGCCGGCGATGCGTTCGCCGCCGGGGCGCAGGCGTTGCTGGACGGTTCGCTGGACATCGAGGGACAGCCGTCGCTCGGCGCGTTGGCCGACCGTTTCAACGCCCCGCCGGAATACCGGCTGGCGCTCGAAGCCGCGCTCCGGTCGTGGTTGGACGCGATCGTGGTGAAGGACGCGACGGCGGCCGCGGCCGTCGTGGCCGCGTTGGTACGTTGCCAGGCGGGCAGTGCGCGTCTGGTGGCGGAGGTTGTGCCGGCGCTGGATGCGTCGCGTCCGACGCCGACGGGTGATCGTCTCCTCGACCACGTGACCGTGGCGGCCGATTTCGCGGATGCCGCCGAACGCTTGCTGGGCGACGTCGTGGTGGCCGACGGCCCCGTGCCGGGTGTCCGCGTCGTGACGATGCAGGGCGTCGTCTACGGTCCCGACGGGACGGTGGACGTCTGGATGCCGGGCACGGCGGCGGCCTCGCCGCTCAGTCGCAAGATGCTCATCTCCGAAACGACGGAATCGCTGACGGCGTTGCAGCAGAAGATCGCCGAGGGACGGCAGACGCTGGCTACGGGCGCCGAACAGTCCGCCGCACTCGCCGAACAGGCGAAGAACGCGGCGGCGGCGCTCGCGAACGCCCGACGGGCGGCCGCGCAGGCGGAAGGCGAACGCGCGGGCGTGGAACGCGATGCGACGGCGTTGCGTCAGCGGCTGGAACGGACGCGCGCGGAACTGGCGACCGTCCAGGCCGCCAATGCGGGCGACGACGCGAAGCGGGCTGAGCTCGCGCAACGTCTGGACGAAACGCTGGCGACCCGCGACGCGCTCATGGATCGTACGGCGCAGCAGCAGGAAGAGTTGCAGACGGCGGAGTTCGCCCACGGCGAAGAGAGCCGCAAGTTGACCGAGAAGCGCATTACGGCGGCGCAGATGGAGAACGAGCTCCAGTTGACGTCGCAGCAGAAGGAAAGCGCGGCGCGGCGGCGCGAAGAACTGCAGAAGATGATCGAAGGCCGTCAGGCCGGTATTCGCGGCTACGAGGACTCGATTCAGCGGTTGCGCGATGAAACGGCCGAACTCATGGCGTCGCTCGACGACTTGAAAGAACAGGCGGTCGACGTCCACGGGCAAGTGGAAGAGACGCGCATTGAACGCAGTGAACTCCAGCAGAAACTCGCCGTCTCCGAGGGGGGCGTGGGCGCGAAGCGCGTGGAACTCGACAAGGCGCGCGAATACAAGGGCAAGCTTGAAGTCGCGGCTACCGAAGCCACGATGCGGCGGCAGAACGTCTACGACCATTTGAGCCAGGAGTACGGGTTGGACGCGAACGCCGTTCTGCGCGAACCCGATCCTGACTGGAAGGGTGGCGAACCGCCGCCGAACGATGTTCTTGAAGCACGCGTGAACCAGCTGGCGGCGCAAATCGCCGCGCTTGGCCCCGTGAACATGGTGGCCATCGACGAGTTCCGTGAACTTGAAGAACGCTACACGCGCGAAAAGGCGCAGGAGGCCGACTTGACGGCCGCCCGCGAGGAACTGCTGGCGTTGATTACGAATTTGAACGACAAGTCCGGCCAGATGTTCCGCGACACGTTCCAGCAGGCGAACGTCAACTTCCAGAAGATGTTCACGAAGCTCTTCAACGGCGGCGAGGCGCGGCTGGTGCTGTTGGAGAACGCCGAAGACCCGTTGGAGTGCGGCATCGACATCATCGCGCGGCCGCCCGGCAAGCGTCCGCAAAGCGTCACGCTGCTGTCCGGCGGCGAGCGTACGATGACGGCCGTGGCGTTGCTGTTCGCGATTTTCATGATCAAGCCGGCGCCGTTCTGTATGCTGGACGAGCTCGATGCCGCGTTGGACGATGCGAACATCGGGCGTTTCGTGGACGCGCTCAAGGAGTTTCTCGATCGTTCCCAGTTCTTGATCATCACGCACAACCAGCACACGATCGCCGGCTCGGATCTCGTCTACGGCGTGTCGCAGCAGGAAAAGGGCGTGTCGCGCATCATCTCGATGCGGCTGGCGGACATCGGTATCAAGCCCGTCCCGGAAGACGAACGGAAATAGGATCAGACGATGAACAAGGTCATGCTCGATTTCAAGCGCGACTATCCGACGCGCCATTTTCATCCATGGGTCTTTTCCGGCGCGGTGAAAGCCGTGGATGGGATGCCCGTGCGCGGCGAAACGGTGGCGGTGTGTGCGGCGACGGGCGACGTGATCGGTTATGGCAGCTACTCGCCGGACAGTCAGATTCGTGTGCGGATGTTGTCGTTCGATCCTGCGCGGCCGCCGGATGCCGCGTTCGTCGCGGCGCGTGTAGCGGCGTCCGTCGCACGACGTGCCGCGTTTCGCGCCACAGGCATGACGAATGCCCTGCGCCTTGTCAACGCCGAGAACGACGGTTTGCCGGGCGTGGTGGCGGACGAGTATGACGGCTGGGTCGTCGTGCAGTTGACGAGCGCAGGTGCTGCGTTTTGGAAGGAGACGATTGTTGCGGCGTTGCGGGAATCCGTGCCGAACTGCAAGGGCGTCTACAACCGCAGTGACGTCGCGACGCGGCAACGAGAGGGGTTGGCGGAGGAGACGGGCGTTCTGGCGGGCGACGCGCCGCCGGAACTCATTTCCATCCACGAGGGTGCGATTCGTTACTTTGTCGATGTGCGCAAAGGCCACAAGACGGGGTTCTACCTCGACCAGCGCGATGCGCGGGCGCTTGTGGGCGCGTATGCTACCGGCGCGGAGGTTCTGAACTGCTTTTCTTATACGGGCGGATTCGGTCTGGCGGCGCGGGCGGCCGGCGCGGCGGCCGTCACGCATCTCGATGTTTCGGCGGAAGCGCTGGCATTGGCAGAGAAGAACACGGCGTTGTGCGGGCCGAGTACGGCGACGAGCGCGTTCGTCGAGGCGGACGTCTTCCGGCAGTTGCGCCTCTATCGCGACCAGGGACGGTCGTTCGATTTGATCGTCCTCGATCCGCCGAAGTTTGCGGACACGAAGAAGGGGTTGATGCGTGCGTTGCGCGGATACAAGGACATCAACTTGCTGGCGATGAAACTTCTGCGGCCGAAAGGTTTACTGGCCACGTTTTCGTGTTCGGGCGCGGTGACGGAGGAAATGTTTGGCAAGGTCTGTACCGAGGCCGCGTTCGATGCGAAGCGTGAATTTCAGATTGTCGCCCGGACGCGGCAGGCCGCCGACCATCCCGTCGCGCTGAACTTCCCCGAGGGCCTCTATCTCAAGGGGCTTTTCCTGCGGGCGCT
>CAZTHR010000132.1:0-6373 GCA_964613265.1 uncultured Lentisphaeraceae bacterium
CGTAATCTAACGGTTTCAGGTTTGCCAAATACTGGACACTCGACGATCTTTCACGGACACGGTTCTGTCGATTGCCGCCGCCCGGTGCCACAAAAGAAAGGGGAAAGGTCTGTGCCCATGTCGCTTTGAGGCGCCTGCGCCTGGCGGGCTTCGCCTTGGCGCAGGTTGTTTGATGTTCGTGGCGGGATATGGTACACTGCTCTCCCATGTTTTTTGTTCGTCGGAGAACGGATGCGTCCGGGTTCGTCGGCCTCGTCGAGGCGGCGGCGCTTGTGCTTCTTGCAGTCGTGCAAGGGGGCGTTCTCTGTTTTTGCGCCCCACGTGAGGGCGGGCATTCCCATGTCTGTTCTCCTGAGGCGGCGGTTGCCGCTTTCCCGGCGGATTCCTCTGGGGCGTCGTGTTCTGCGAACGAGGCGGACGGATCTCGCCTCGTGGCGGCTCCGTGCGACCATCTGCGCGTCGGGGCGCTCGACTGGTTCCTGTCGTGCGGGAGTCTTTCTGTTTCGTTGCCATTCGCGTTCCCTGCGTCTGCGCTGTCCCACGGCCTTGTCGCACAAGATGCCTGTGCATTCCGCGATGTCCCGCGCGCGGCTTCGCCTCCCGATGCTTTCCTTTTGTTCCGTGTCCGCGCCCATGCGCGGTCGTGAGTTCCCCTGATTCAGGCGAGACGCCGGACGGTTGTGCCGTTCGCCGTGTTCGCTTTTTGTGCGTTCCCGTTTCCGTCTTGACGGCGGGGATGTTGTGCCGGCCGCTCGGCGGCCTACCCTGAACCAGAGGAGAATATGAACAGATTCATTGAAACCATTCTCGCGCATCCGAAACTGACGCTCGCCGCCGCCTTGCTCATCGCGGCGCTCGGATGGCGAGTCGGGAAAGATCTCGCCGTTGACGTCTTTCCCGAAATACGCGAGCCACGTGTCGTGGTGCAGACCGAAGCGGGCGGCCTGACCGCCGAGGAGGTCGAGCAGCGTGTCACCATTCCCATCGAAGCCGCCATGAACGGCATCCCCGGCGTCCGCGCCGTGCGGTCGAGTTCCGGCGGCGGCCTGTCGTTCGTCTGGGTGGATTTCGACTGGGACGTCGACCTGGCCCAGGCGCGCTTCAGCGTCTTTGAGCGATTGGCCACCGTGAAGGAACAGCTGCCGGAGGACGTCCGCGCTGAAATCGCGCCGGTCGTTTCCGTGACGGGCGAAATCATGCTCGTCGCGTTGACGAGTCCGGGCGGGCGGGTTTCGCCGCTGAAACTGCGCGAACTGGCGGAGTTCGACTTGCGGACGCGCCTTCTGGGCGTCTCGGGGGTTGGCGATGTCGTGGTCACGGGCGGCAACCTCCCCGAATGTCAGATTCGCGTGCGGCCATCCGTGTTGGCCCAGTACGGGCTGTCGTTCGCGGATGTTGTCGCGTGCGCGGAATCGACGCGCACGACGGCGAGCGCGGGCTATCTGCCGCACGTCGGCGGCGAGGAGATTCCGCTTCGGCAGATTGCACGGGCGGACACGCTGGAGGCGTTGCGGCGGGTGGCGGTTCCCGCGCCTGACGGCCGTTCGTTCCTGCGGCTGTCCGACGTCGCGGACGTTCGGGTGGGCGGTGCGCCGCGTCGGGGGTCAGCCACTTTCAACGGCGTGGACGCCGTCGTGCTCGCCGTCCAAAAGACGCCGGGCGCGAACACGCTGTCCCTCACGCGGCAGCTCGACGCACGCCTTGACCAGTTCGCCGCCGAACACGCGGCGGACGGCTTGGAAGTCCATCGCGAGGCGTACCGCCAGGCGGACTTCATCGACCTCTCGATCGGCGAGGGGCGTGCGATGATTCGCGACGCGGCGATCATCGTCGTGCTCGTGCTGGGCTTGACGCTGCTGCGTCTGCGCACGATTCTCATCACGCTTCTCACCATGCCCCTCTCCGTGCTGGTCGGCGTCGCGCTCTTTCCGCGCTTCGGCCTCGGCGTCAACGTCATGACGCTGGGCGGCCTGGCCGTCGGCGTGGGGGACATCGTGGACTGCGCAATCATCTTCGTGGAGATCATTTGGCGGCGGTTGGGCGAGAATGCCGCCGCGCCCGCCGCCGTGCGCGAAACGCCGCCGCGCGTCGTCGCGGCCGCCGTGCGCGAAGTGCTGCCTTCCGTCGCGTTCTCGACGGCGATCATCGTGCTCGTCTTTATTCCGCTCTTGATGCTCTCGGGTCTTGAAAGCCGTTTCTTCGCGCCGCTCGGGCTCGCCTATCTGCTCGTCTTCGGCGCGTCGTTCGTCGTTGCCTTCGTCACAGTGCCGGCTCTCAGCCTCCTTCTCTGGCGCGAGCCGCGACGGCGGCGATCGGCGACGGACGTCCAGGCGGGCGACTCGTTCACGACGCGCACGCTGAAGGCGTTTTATCGTCCGCTTCTGGGCGCGTGCCTCCGTTTCCCGAAGACGCTCTGCCTCGTCTTTCTCGCGCTCTTCGCGGGGACGATCTATCTGGCGTCCGGCTTTGGGGCGAGCTTCCTCCAGACGTTCCGCGAGGATGCGTTCACGGTGTTCGTCTCGATGCCGCCCGGCACGTCGCTTGTGGAGACGGAACGCATTGCGGACGGCGCACGTGCGGCAATCGGCCGGATTCCGGGCGTGAAGACCGTGCTGCGCCGCACGGGACGCGCCGAACGCGACCAGCACGCCGAGCCTGTCTCCGCGTCGGAACTCGTCGTGCGCGTGGACATGGGGGCGGACGCAGACGCGATCCGCCGCGCCATCCGGGAAGACCTCGGCGAACTGCCGGGCGTCTCCACGATGGTCGGTTATCCGATCGCCCACCGCATCAGCGCCGTCCTTTCCGGCACGGAGGCGGAGGTCGCCATCAGCGTCTTCGGAGACGACCTGGCCGTTTTGCGCGACGTGGCGCAGAAGGTGAAGCGCATCCTTGACGCGCTGCCGGAAGTCGCCGACGTTCGGGCGAACCGCGAGATCCTCGTGAACACGTGCCGAATCGACTATGACATGGACGCGCTTGCCGAAATGGGGCTGTCCCTCAAGGAGGCCGGCGAACAGGTTTCGGCCGCGTTCAACGGAAAAGTCGTCGGGGAAATCCGCGACGGTCTCAAGGTTCGCAACCTTGTCGTGCGTCTGGATGACGGCGGCGCGGACGTGACGCCGGAGACCGTCGGGGCGTTTGTCCTCGCCTCGCCGACAGGGCGGCGGCAGCGTCTGGACGAAGTGGCGCACGTCTATCGCGAAGAGGCGTCCAACCTCGTCATCCGCGAACAGGCCCGGCGCAAGGCCCTGATCACGTGCAACGCCGCCGGATCGGTCGATACCGGCACGTTGGTTGCGGCGTTGCGCAAGGCGATCGAGCCGACGGTCGCGGCGGCCGGCTGCACGGTATCCTATGGCGGGAGCTTTGAGGCACGGCAAAGCGCGGGGCGGCGTCTCGCCGTTCTTGGCGGCGCGTTGCTTGTCGCCATCTTCGTCATCCTGACGTTGGCGTTGAAGACGGCCAAGGCCGCCGCGCTCGTCATGCTGAACGTTCCGCTCGGCCTCATTGGCGGCATCGTGGCCGTCTGGCTGACGAACCCCGTTCTTTCGGTCGCGTCCCTCGTCGGATTCGTGACCGTCGTGGGCTTCGTGTTGCGGAACGGTCTGCTCCTCCTCAACCGCTACCGCGAACTCGAAGAGGCGGGGCTGTCGTTCCACGAGGCAATCGTGAACGGCTCCACGGAACGGATGGTGCCGATTCTCATGACGTCGCTCACGACCATTCTCGGACTTGTGCCGCTTGTCCTGGCGGCGGACAAGCCGGGCGGCGAACTGCTTGCCCCGCTTGCAATCGTCCAGTTCGGCGGACTCATCTCCGCCACGTTCCTCAACATGCTCGTCCTGCCGGCGGCGGCCTGGCTGTGCGGAAGCTGTCGGCCGAAGCGCGGGGTGGATTCCGCGCCGTCGGTGCGGCCCTGCCTTTCGTCCGCCCTCGTCGGCGTGTGCCTTGTTGCGGGCATGGCGGGATGTCGTGCCTACGAGGCGGCGCCCATAGACTGGCAGGCGGAAGCGGCGGAACGGCGGGCGGCCTCGGCGAAGGTGTCTCTGGCAACGGTTGCGGACGCGGAACGCCTGGCACTTGTCGCCAACCCCGAGATCAACGCGAAACGCCTGAAGGCTCAGCGTGGTGCGGCCGAGGCGAAGGCGGCTGGATGGTGGGAAGATCCAAGCCTGGACTTCGACCTCCAGCGCATTGTGCAGAGTTCGTCCCATCCCTTTTTGATGGGCGGTTCGCTGGCGTTCGCGATTCCCCTGTCGGGCGTGCCGGGACTGGAGGCCGAGGCGGCGCGGGCGTATGCCGAAGCGGATGCACTGGACGTGATGTCCGCCGAGCAGGACTTGCGCGCGGACGTCCGCGTGGCCGTCGTCCGCTGGGCGGCGGCGGAACGCCGCGTTGCCGCGCTGCGGGCGGCGGTGGCGGATTCGCGCATTCGTCGCGCGGAAACGAACGCGGCGCGGTTGTGCGAAATCGGCGAAGCGGAGGAGGCCGATCTTTCGGCGATCCGTCGCCGCCGTCATGCGCGGAGCCACGCGCGCCGCCGCGCGGAACTGGACGCCGAAGACGCGCGGCAGCGTTTTTGCGCCCTGCTGGGCGTCTGGCCGACGGCGGACGTTTCGTTGCCGGCGGATGCGTGGCCGACAAACGGCGACGAGGTCGTCTGGGCAGACGTTCCGACGCCGGATGCGCTCGTCGGGCACGTGAAGGTTCGGGCTGCGCAGGCGCGTCTCGGCGGCACGGAGAAATCGCTTTTGTCCGAAATCCGTCGGCAGTATCCAGACCTCTCGATTGGGCCGGGATATTCCCGCGAGGAGGGACAGGATCGCATCGGCTTTGTGGCCGGCCTTTCCCTGCCGCTCTGGAACCGCAACCGTGCGGGCATTGCGGCGGCGGAGACGGAACGCGATCAGGCTCGCCAGACAGCGTTGGACGTCTGGCGCGGGGTTGTCGGCGAGGCCCTCGCGGCCGTTCGCCGCGTGCATCAGAGCTTGCGGCACGATGCGCCCGAAGGGCTGTCGTTCGACGGCGCCGAGAGCCTGTACGCGGCCGGCGAACTGTCAGACGTGGCCTACCTGGCGCTTCGCGACGAGATCCTCGATGCGCAGCTGGCGGAAATCGACTGGCGCGAGGGCCTTCTTGCCGCCCGTGCCGAACTCGTGCGCTACGCGGTGGCGGAATCGTCGCACGCGGACGAAACAACCTCGACGGGCAAGTGAATCAAGTGAAAGGGAGAATCTGAACATGAAAATTTTGATGGCACTCGTTTTTTCCGTGACCCTGGTGTGTCGCGCGTCTGCTGCGGACGATTCGGATCACGATCACGAACATGAACACGATCACGCCCACGCCGAGGAGACTCGGCAGACTGGGCGGGCGGTCAAGGCGTCCGTTTCCGCCCAACGGCTGGTCGGTTTGGAGACGCGGCGCGCGGAACGGCGGCGTGTCGAGGCGACGCTCCCGCTTGTCGGGCGGTTCGAGCTGTCGCCGTCGGCGCGGTTCGCATCCGCGTCACCCCTCGCCGGCTTCGTGGCGTTGAAGGTGCGTCCGCTCGCCGACGTTGTTGCCGGCGACGTCCTCTTTACGGTCACGTCCCCCGATCTTGTGGCGCGGGCGCGGGAAATCGCCGTTCTGGAACGGCGGCTGGCGGCCTATCGCGCCGCCGGCGCGAAGAACGCCGCGCTGGCGTCCGAACTGGCCGTGAAGCGCGAGATGCGCACGGCGTTGCTGGGCGGTGCGGTCGAGGAGACGAACGGCGTCGTCGCGGTGCGCGCGGTGCGGGCGGGCCGCGTGGAGGCCATTGACTTGCCGGACGGCGCATTCGCGGAGGTCGGCGCCCGTGTGCTGACGCTCGTCGATCCCGCCGCCGTGCGTTTTCGGGCGCGTGTCACGCCGGGCGAACGCGCACGGTTGTCCGACGGGCTGACTGTCTCCGTGCAGGGGCGGGCGGGACGGCTGCGCCTGGGGCTCGCGGACGCGGAGGGGACGGAGAGCGCGGTGTACGTCGAATTCGACGCGCCCGATCCGTCAGGCCGGCCGGGCGTTCGCGCCGTGGCGGAATGCGTGACCGATGCCTCCGCGTCGGACGTCTGGTGCGTGCCGTCCGAGGCCATCGTGCAGATGGGCATTGAGCCGGTTGTGTTCGTTCGGGATGCGCACGCGGCCGATCGCTTTGTCGCCATTGAGGTCGAGACGGGCCTGCGTAGCGGCGGATGGACGGAAATCCGCAATTTCTCGCAGGGCCATGACGTTGTCGTGCGCGGGCAATACGAACTCAAGCTCGCGTTGGCCGCGCAGACGGGCGAAGGGCGGAAGGCGGCGGGACATTTCCATGCCGACGGCGCCTTTCACGAGGGCGAGGACTGAAGTTTTC
>CAZTHR010000133.1:0-3993 GCA_964613265.1 uncultured Lentisphaeraceae bacterium
GTGGAAGGGTGGGCGTTGTTTTGGTATGATGTTTCGCATCGGATATGCAAGAAAGGACGACTTCATGAAAAAGACTTTGGGCGCCCTCGTCGCGGGGGTGGCGTTGGCCGCGTGTGCGGGCGAATCCGTTTCGCTCGACGGCAAATGGAAACTCGACTATTTTCCGCAGCCGCTGGACGGTGCGGTGCGGACGTTGCCGTTGACGGTTGCGCACGAAACGGTGTCGGCCACCGTGCCGGGCAACTGCGAGCTTGATCTCGTGAACGCGGGGCTGCTGCCGCCGATGGAAATCGGGCTCAACGTTCTCAAACTTCGCCCCTACGAGGCCTACCAGTGGCTGTACACGAAAACGTTCACCGCGCCGGCGGTGGACGTGAAGGGTGGCGCGCGCGCCGTGCTCGTCTTCGGCGGCATCGACACGCTGGCGGACGTTTTTCTCAATGGCGAGAAGATTGGCGAGTCGGCCAACATGCTGATTGAGCGCCGTTTCGACGTGACGAAGAAGGTCAAGGCCGGCGAGAACGTCGTCCAGGTCCTTCTGCGTCCCGTGATGCTCGACACGCAGTTCGTTCCCGTCAACGAAATGAGCGGCGCGTCCGAACCGGGCGCGGACGGGTTGGCCTACCGCAAGGCCGCGCACATGGGCGGCTGGGACATCTTTCCCCGCGTCTACGCGCAGGGACTCTGGCGCAGTGTGCGCTTCGACGTCGAAGACCCCGTGCGTCTGCGCGAATGCGTGTGGATGATCAAGCATCTCGACGTGAAGGCGCGGCGGGCGGCCTTCAAGTTCCGTTCGCGCATGGAGGCGCCGTTCGCCATCCTCGATCGCGCGAAACTGCGTTGCACGCTCTCCCGTAACGGGCAGGTGAAGGCGTCGAGCGAGTTTCCCGTCTACTCCTACCATCCGATTGCCGACTTCACGCTCTCGAACGCCGATCTCTGGTGGCCGCATGGTTCCGGCGAACCGGCCCTCTACGACGCCGTGGCCGAAATCATCGGCGAAGACGGCACGGTGCTGGCGCGTGACGCCCGCAAAATCGGCGTCCGCAAGATTGAACTCGTGCGCGACGACGTGTACGGTCCGGAACGTCCGGGGCAGTTCCTCTTCAAGGTCAACGACGAGCCGTGCTACGTGCGCGGGTCCAACTGGGTGCCGCTCGACGCCTTCCACGGACGCGACATGCAGCACCTCATCTCCACGCTGGAAATGTGGAAAGATCTCAACTGCAACATGGTTCGCGTGTGGGGCGGCGGCGTGTACGAACCGGATGCGTTCTTTGACTGGTGCGACGCGAACGGCGTCATGGTGTGGCAGGACTTCATGACGGGTTGCGACGTCTTCCCGCAGGACGACGTCTACGCGGCGGCGACGCGCGAGGAGATTCTCTCCATCGTCACGCGCCACCGCAACCATCCGTCCATCGCCCTTTGGAGCGGTAACAACGAGAATGACGGCGCGTTCCGCTGGTTCGTCGGACACAAGCTCGCACGCGACCCGAACATGGATCGCAACTCCCGCAAGACGATTCCCGACGTTCTCTTCGAGCACGACTTGACGCGCCCCTATCTGCCGTCCTCGCCGTACTATTCGCCCGACGTGATCGCGGGCAAGGCGAAGCCGAGCGAGGATCACCTCTGGGGTGCGCGCGCCTACTACAAGGTGCCGTTCTACACGAACAGCCCCTGCTGGTTCGCGAGCGAAATGGGCTACCACGGTTGTCCGAACATCGAATCCCTCAAGAAGATGATGACGCCCGAATGCGTCTATCCGTGGAAGTCGGTCACGGGCGAAGACCCGCATCGCGACTTCCACTGGAACGACGAATGGCAGATCAAGGCCTGCAACGCCGGTCTCAAGCCGGGCGCGATGACGCACGCCACGCGCAACAACCTCATGACGAACCAGACGAAGATCATGTTCGGCAAGGTCGGGCGTACGCTTGAGGATTTCGTCGACCAGAGCCAGTTCGTCCAGGCCGAGGCGATGAAGACGTTCTGCGAAATGTTCCGCAGCCGCAAGTTTACGCGCTTCAACGGCCTCATCTGGTGGAACGTCCGCGACGGCTGGCCGATCATCTCCGACGCCGTGGTGGACTGGTACGGCGGAAAAAAGCAGGCGTATTTCGCGCTCAAGAGCGTCCAGCACAACCAGCTCGTCATGCTGGGCGACGACCATGTGGCCTGGGCGGTGAACGACAGCCGCCATCCCGTGAAGGGACATGCGAAGTTCACGGACAAGGTTTCGGGCAAGGTTCTCTTCGACGCGGACTACGAAATCGCCGCGAATTCCAAGACGCGCCTCGGCGAGATTCCGTTCAGCGGACAGGGGATGATTCTCATCGAGTATTCCTGCGACGGCGCGAACCTCCGCAACCACTTCCTCTACGGCGAGCCGCCCTTCAAGTGGGGCGACGTCAAGGAGTGGATGAAGGAAACGGAAGGCTGGAAGGGCAAGAACGCCCGCTAAGGTCATTGGAGAGGACGTGGTACGATGCTGTTTGAAGACAAGGACATCGACAGAAAGTTTCACCGGATGCAGTGGCGAATGCTGATCGCCACGATGATCGGCTATACGCTCTTCTACTTCATGCGGAAGAACTTCTCCTTTGCGATGAAGGGACTGGAACAGGACTGCGGGCTGACGAAATCCATGCTTGGCACGTTCCTTTTCTGGGGCGGCATCGTCTACGGACTCTCCAAGTTCCTGAACGGTTTCATTGGCGACAGGTGCAATCCGCGCAGATTGCTCTGTTTTGGTCTGTTGGCCTGTACGCTCGTGAACATCGCTTACGGTTTCGCGCCGCAGATCGCCGCGCTGTTTACGGGCGGTGGCGGCGCGGAGGGCGCGTCGTTGGCGGCTCTGGCGTGGACGTTCGGCGTTCTGCTC
Source organism: uncultured Lentisphaeraceae bacterium (assembly GCA_964613265.1). GTDB lineage: Bacteria > Verrucomicrobiota > Kiritimatiellia > RFP12 > UBA1067 > RUG572. The sequence continues at coordinate 2,888 of CAZTHR010000133.1, forward strand.
GTCCTCAACCAATTTTTCCAGGGGACGGGCTTTCCGCCCTGCGCGAAGTTGATTGCGTTCTGGATTCCGCCGAACGAACTCGCCACGAAGATGAGCGTGTGGAACACGTCGCATTCGATCGGCGGCGGCCTTGTGGCGAAGGTCTGCGGCGTGGTCATGGGGCTGGGCGTGATTGGCGCGGCGAATCAGGGTGTGGGGATGTGGCGCTGGTGCTTCTGGTCGATGGCCGCGCTGGGCGCGATTGGGCTTGTCCTGATGTGGTTGTTTTTGCCGGGGACGCCGCGCGAAGAGGGTCTGCCCGATTTGCCCGGCACGGAGGTTGTGGCGACGGACGAGGAAGCGGCGGGCGAGACGTCGGAGGGAACGCGCCTTTCCGCCGCCCGCATGGTGTTCGCCAATCCCGTCATCTGGATGCTGGGGCTCTGCAACTTCGCGATCAACGCCGCGCGCGCGCTTGTGGCGGACTGGGGACCGACGATGCTGCAAGAGGCGAAGGGGCTGACATCGTCGCAGGCCGGCACGGTGATCATGTGGTTCGAGTTCGCGGGCATTGCGGGAATGCTGTTCGCCGGATGGGCGACGGATCGGTTGTTCGCGGGACGCGCCCCGCGCCTTTGCGTCTTCCTGATGGCGCTCACGGCGGCCTGCCTGGCGGCGTTCTGGTTTTTGCCGGCCACTGGCGCGGCGGGTGTGCTGGGCGCGGTCGCCCTTTGCGCGGCGGGCTTCTTCCTCTACGGGCCGCAGGCGCTGACGGGCGTGACGGCCACGAATACGTCCACGAAGCGGTTTGCCGGAACGTCAATTGGTTTCATTTCGCTCTTTTCCTACGTGGGCGTTTCTGTGTCCGGCAAGGTTTGCGGCAATCTGGCGCACCATGCGGGCAACTGGCAGAGCGCCGTTTTCGCCATCGTCGGCACCGCCCTTGCGGGTGCGCTTCTTTTCGTCTGCCTTTGGAACGTCCGTGCGAACAGCTACGGGAAGAAGTGAAAGGCATGTATAAAACATTTCACATTAAATTTAGGTTCCTTCAGGCGGGAACGAGTGCCGAGGATGCGCAGGCAATAGGGCTTCTTGCAGGGTATGCATTTGTACTTGTTCCGACTGGT
>CAZTHR010000133.1:4093-6277 GCA_964613265.1 uncultured Lentisphaeraceae bacterium
AACGCCCTGTGTAAAGAGATTGCACAGGAGCATCGTAGAAGATTTCTGCAAAATGCGAAAATAACGAAAATCGTTGAGAAGTGATGGGGACGGAAATGGCGGCAAGGAGAATTGTTCTGGCGTTGATTTCCGCATTTACGTTGATTTTTTCGGTATGTGCCGACAAGGCGAACGTATTCTTTATCCATGGCGCAAATGTGAGCGAACAGGATGCCCGCGCATGGGCGGCGGAGATGTTCAAGCGCCTTTGGCTGGCCGGCGCAAATATGGAATTTTATCCCATTGCGTGGGAATCGGACATCGGACCGTCGTACAACTACCAGGTTAACGTCTCCAACGCATTCGTAACCGCTTCGCGTCTTGCACCATATGTGAACGGCATTCCAGGACGGCGCGTGATCATCGCGCACAGTCTCGGAACGATGGTCGCGGCCGCCGCGATTCAGGACTATGGAATGAAAGTCGAACGCTTGGTCATGTTGAACTCGGCCATTCCATCGGAAGCGTTTGTTCCTTCGTTGGCAGACGATTCTTCCGAGAACCAGCTCGTTCACGATGCGTGGACAGACTACACGAATGCCTGCTGGGCGGCGAAATGGCACGAACTGTTTGCGCAGGGAGATGCACGAAGCCGACTGACATGGAAGGGGCGGTTTGCAGATGTCGCTCCTATTGCGGTCAACTTCTACTCGTCGGGCGATGAGGTGCTGGAGATCTACCCGGATGCGCACAATCCAGAATGGTACAACGGTCTTGGCCCATCAGGGAACTGGGGCGACCGTTATTCATGGCACAAGCAGGAACTCTGGAAAGGACGCAAGTCACTTCTCGGATTCATCGGTACGACCGACTGGTCGGGGTGGGGATTCAGCGAAAATGCGCTTGGAGTCAGGGAATGGAGTGCCGCACGGGCGAACGCCGTGACAGACTTGTCGGTCTTTGCCACAAATACGGTTTTTGCTCTGTATCCACCTTCGATTGCGAGTGCTGCGAACTGCCGTCTAATGACGGACTTTCATCTTGCGCAGGGTATTCCCGCGTTGTCGCCACCAACGGGGAGAACCGATTTGCGAAGCTATGATATTCAATCCTTCGACATGAATACCGAGGAATTCATGGTAAATACATGGCCGCGTACAGATGGTGGGCTTGGCGGACGGTTTCTACATTCGGATATCAAGAACGTGGCCTACTTCTTCGTCTATCCGGTGTTCAGAAAGATTGTGGAGATAGGAGAGTTGAACAGATGAGAAAGATGTTTTTGCTTCTGCTGACGCTTTTTCTGTTTGTCAGTGTCTGCCGTGCGTACAGCCCGATTAGTGATGGTGCGTTGGCCGACGTTCGAGTCAAGGTCGTGGATGACAGGGGCGAGGCCGTGCCTGACGCTGCTGTCTCCGTGACATTCTACGTCACACCTGAGAAAGCGGATGTAAGACGTGGAAAGACAGACGATGACGGCTGCTTCTCCGCAAAGGGACGGTGCATTGGCGAGGCATATGCATGGATTCGTAAGGACGGCTACTATGAGACGAAGATTGCGCCGACATTCCGAAAGTTGTCTTATGAGGACGCGAAGCAAACGTGCAGATGGTCTGACGGAACGGTGGAAACGGTCGCCGTTTTGAAGAGGGTGCGCAATCCTGTTGTGACGGCGTTTCATCTAGTGGACTATGCCAAAATTCCGGCGACAAACGAGATTGTGCGTCTCGACTTGGAAACTTTCAAGTGGTGTCCGCCGCATGGAGATGGACTGCATGATGACTTGCATTTGTTCTACGAGGTTTGGCGGAATCCTACAAACTGGTTTTCCTTCCGTAAGAAGCTCACGGTGACAGCGCCCAACTGTGTTGACGGCTTCTATCTGGCGGATGTAGACATGACCAGCAAGATGCGGTACGAATATCATGCAAGAACGAATGAAACATATGTGAAAAATATCGTCTATGAAGTTGATCGTCGTGGCGAAAAACTAGATCGCGTTGAACTCCCACCCGATGGGCGCTATTTCACGTTTCGAATGAGGACTGAAACGAACGAACTCGGAAAAGTTGTGCGGGCGAATTATGGGCGAATCGGTGAACGGTCAGACCATATGTTCGGTTTACGCATGAAGGCATGGTTTAACACCAAGATCAATGACACGAACTTGGAGGATGCAAGGTTGAGATGAAGCACGGATTGAGA
>CAZTHR010000134.1:0-1251 GCA_964613265.1 uncultured Lentisphaeraceae bacterium
TTCTTCAACGACCGCGACATGCAGTTGAAGACGACGGCCGGCACGAACGTCTACAACGAGGCGGGCACGCAGATCAACGCCATTCTCGGCGAGAACAGGCAGATGGGGGGCGGTAACCGTGCAGGCGGCGAGTACGTGTTCGAGATGCTGCTCTTCACGAACAACCTGACGACGGCCGAACGGCTGGCCGTCTCCGACTGGCTCAACCAGAAGTGGCGCGGGACGCCGCCGCCCGCCGTCCGGCCCGCGACGACCGTGCGCCTTGCGACGAACACGGTCGTCGAGGCGACGAGCGCAACGTCGCTGACGCTGGTCGGCGACGGCTGTCTCCGTAAAGTCGGCGCGGACGCGATGACGATCCGCTCGGCCTACGCGCCCTACACGAGGTCGCGCCACATCGACGTGCGCGAGGGGACGCTGGCGCTGGGCTACGGACTGCCGCTCGTCTGCGCGGCGGGCGACACGGTGACGTGCGAGCAACGGCTCTGGGGCGCGGAAATCGCGGCGCCCGTCACGGGGAACGACCCGACGCGCCTCGTGAAGGCGGGGACGGGCACCGTCACGCTCGACGCGGTGCCGGACGGCGTGTCCCGCATCTCCGTTCCGGCGGGCGGACTGCGCCTGGCCGCGCCCGAACGGGCGTCGCGCCTGGTCGCCTCCCCCGAAGACACGATTGCGGCGGAGATTCCCAATGCCGATTTTGAACTCTATCCCGCCACGAGTCCCAGTGCGAACTTTTCCTACGTCGAAAACGGAAAGGAAAAATACGGGTGGCACGCCATCGTGCCGGAGCCACAGGGGAACGAGGCGGACAGCGCCGTCTTCTTCTTCGACCAGCGGAAGGGGTCGTCGACAGACTGGGGGTTGGTGGTGCAAGCCGACGAGAGCGGCGTGCTCGTTGTCAAAAACCGCGGCTCCGCGTGGTGCGAGGTGAAGGTTCCGGCCGACGGTGACTACGTGCTGACGTTCCGGGCGTCGCCGCGCCGCGGAGGTGGCTATGCCGGCAAACATCTGGACGTGATGATCGGCCCGGACGCCGTCTCCCTCGTCGCGCTTGGAGATTTCTCGATGGCGGGGAAGTCCGACTGGCAGCCGTATTCGCTCGGTCCGATTCGTCTGACGGCGGGCGTGAAACAGTTGTGGCTGAAGTCGAATGGCGACGGTACCGACAAATGCACGCAGTTCGACGATTTCCGTCTGACACGTGCGGCGGAACGGCCGACCTGGGCGATTCCCAACGGCGACTTCGAG
>CAZTHR010000134.1:1351-6254 GCA_964613265.1 uncultured Lentisphaeraceae bacterium
CGGACGCAGTTCTTCATGGTCGGCTCCGGGGCGAGTCTGTCCACGACGTTCACGCCGCCCGCGGGGACGTGGCGTTTCCGTGCCGATTTCGCGTTCGTGCGGACGGACAACAACGCGCCGTATTCATACACGATCGCGGCGTCGGTGCGCATCGGCGAGACGGATGTCGCGCTGGGGTCGGTGAATACCCAAAGCCGTGCGCTTCTGCCGCGCGACTGGCCGACGGCGTTTTCCGTGGACGGCGCGACGCCCGTCACGCTCACGCTCACGGGCGGGGCGGCGGGCGAATCCCTTGGTCAGGCGCTTGTGGACAATCTCGTCCTCGCCGCCGTCGGCCACGAGAATCTCCTGGCGGCGGGCGGATTCGAGTCGATGACGCCGTGGCACGTGGAACAGACGCCCAAACCGATGGGTAATGGGAGCCGAATTACGGGTTCGCAGCAGAGGTCCTATTCCGATGCGACCAGTTCTGGGTTCGTGCACTTTGGCACGGACGTCTTCGAGGGAAGCGGTTATTTCAGCCTCGTCAACGACGATACGGTGTGGCAGTCCGTCAACATTCCCGCGCCGGGGCTTTACCGTTTCTCCGCGAATCTCGCGTCGCGGCGTGAAGTGAACGACGTGGACAACAACCTGAACAACGGCAGGAACCCGGTCGCGTTCTTCGTGGCGCAGGACGGCGTGACAAACTGGCTTGGCCGCACGGACGAGGTGGCGTTGACGAACTTCAACGAGTACGCGTTCATGGCGTACGTGCCGGCGGCGGGCGTCTACGACGTCGGTCTGAAGGGGCAGATCGTCTGGGACGGCAACGACAGCCACCGCGTCGACCGCACGACGCTCGTCGACGGGGTGCAGTTCTACCGCGTCGAGGCGGAGCGCCCGCTGGAACTTCCGCCGAAACTGGAAATCGAGGTGGCGGCCGGTGCGTGTCTGTCGCTCGACTTCGAGGGCACGAACGAAATCCAGCGGCTGGTGATTGGCGGTCAAAGCCGCGTGGGCGTCGTGTCGGCGGCGGACTGCCCCGAACTCTTCGGCACGCTGTCCGGACCCGGCGCGTTCTTCATCCGCCCGCGCGGCACGGTGCTGATTCTGCGTTGACGGCGGATGAAAGATGTGAAAGAATGAAAGCCGCATGAAAACGAAAAGCATCTGGGTCGCGTGCGCGGTGGCGTTTGCGCTGTCCGGTCGGGCCGAAGTCCGGACGTTCCCGTCCTGCGAATGGCGTTCGGTCCGGGCGTCCGCCACCTCCCCGTCGAACGTCACGGTCAAGGACGCCGACGGGCGTCCCGTGCTGTTCTTCAACACCGAGGGCGGGGCGTTCGCCGACAAGGTGGTCGTCTCCGGCGCGGTGGATCGGCTCGTGATCGACGCGCGGGCGGCGTTCAAGGCCGGCATGGCCAAGCTCGTCTTCACGTCGCCCGACATCGGCGCTCGGACGTACCGAGGGGGCGACTGCGCCCTGGTCTCGACGCTGGGCGGCGTCTACGGCTCCGAAGGCAAGGCGTATTTTGAGGGTTACGGAAAGCGAGGGCACTACTTCCGCTGCCGCAGGGTGCAGACGTTCGGCAACCGCAGGGACTGCGCCATGGTGCAGGACATCCCGGACGACCTCGACTCCCTCCACCTGCGCTGGGACCTGACGCGCCAGTCGTCGAAAGGCCCGTTCGAATTCTACGGCGCGAAGTACGCGCCGTCGGCGGAGCTGCCGCCGGTTCGCGCCAAGGCGCAGGTTAAGCCGGAACTGATCTTCCACGCGCCGTTCGACGGCACGGCGGACGCGGCGTTCGCGCGGGGCGACGTGAAGCCCTGCCGCGCACAGGGGCTGTCCTACGCCGACGGCGTGCGCGGATCGGCCGTGCGCCTCTGTACGGCGTCGAACAGCGTGCTTGAATACCTCGCGAAGGACAATCTCGTGCAGGTGCGCGGGACGGTGAGTCTGTGGTTCAAGCGCGAATGGCCGGACGACGGGCGGCGGAAGGACGGCGGCGAAATCTGGCGGACGCTTTTCGCCAATCCGGAGCCGCCCGAAGTGCGCATTGGCTCCGGCCAGCTGTGGTTCTGGTGCTGGAGCGACAGGTTGCGCGCCGACAGGGGGGACTGCGGCGATTCGTACGCCGTCCTCCCGGCCTCCGTGGTGGACCGCGAATGGAACCATCTCGCCGTGACGTGGGACGAAGACGGCGTACGGCTCTTCGTCAACGGGCGGGACCGCAGCGGCGTCGGCGGTTCCGAGTCGCCCATGCAGACGGCCCTCCGCGCAGATGATTCGTTTGAATCTGTCGCGCTTGCGTTCAAGACGTTCTTCGTTGGGTGCAAGGGCACCGCCGAACGCTTCGATGGACTCGTCGACGACCTGCGCATCTATTCTGCGCCGCTTTCCAAGGAGCGGATTTCGGAGATCTACGACCGCGAATCCGTCGTGACCCTCCAGGCCGTCGGCCGGTACGCGCTTGAGAACACGCCGTCCACGGTCGCCGTCCAGGCTCGGAGCCCGGCGGGACACGACTTGACGGCCTTCCGCTACTGCATCTTCGATGCCGCCGGCAGGAAGGTCGAGACATACGACGAAATCCCCGTCGGGGGAAAGCCCACGCGGCTTGCGGTCAATCTCCCTCAAGGCCGTTACACGCTGTCCGTCACGGACGGCGAACGGACGTATGGCCGCGTCTCCCTGATGGTCATGGGGAAGGGGAATCCGCATGAACGGCCGTCCGCGCCGGGCGACGTGCCCGGCCGCCCCCGGAAGATGGAGCTCGTCTCCGAACTCCGCATGGACGCCGACCTCCCGGCAGACCGCTTCCGTGCCGTCGGCGCGACGCGGCGCGGCGTCCTGGGCGGCGTGCCCTACCTTGAGGCCGGCCCGAACGCCGGCGACCGGTTCGCCGTCCGGTTCCAGCTTGACCCCAAGCACCCGCTCTGGTGTTTCGAGATCGACTACCCCGACGACATGAAGCGGACGGCCGACATCATCGTCCAGCGCTCGAAGCGCGCCGGCGACGACTACACGCTCCAGACCGGCTATGCGTCCGGCGACGAGTACCCGAACACGAGCCGGACGCTCACGCACCGCTGCCTCTACTGGGCGAGCGCCCCCGACGTCACGCTCGTGGCGATGACGGCGAACGTCGGCGCCCCCGCCGCCGTGTCGGCCATCCGCCTCTACCGCGTCGCCGACGCCGCGCTGCCCGTGGCGGCCGTGAGCGAACCCGAGCCACCCGCGTCCGCGCCATGCGACTGGACGCGCACGTTCGCGCTCTATTTCGAAGATCCCGCGATCGCCTACGACTTCGGCGTGTCCGCGTCCGGCGGCGCGGCGATGGCGGGGCTGGAGGCGCTGATCGACCGCACGGCCGCGCTGATGAAGTACACCGGGCAGAACATGCTCGCCTACCCCGGCGTCTGGTACCACGGCCTGATCGGCGACGAGTGGAACCCGCGCGACCACGCCCCCGACTTCCTGAGCGCTTGGTACGCGAAGTTTGACGCAGAGGGGCTGTCGCTCATGCCGACGATCAATCCGAACACCCTGCCCGTGCCCGCCGGGCTCGTCACCCGCGCCACGATGTCCAACGGCGCACTCCACGACACGGTGATCGCGATTCACGACACGGGCAAGCCGAACTGGGGCGGGTGGCACGACACGCCGCCGAACTTCAACTTCCACCACCCCGATGTGCGCAAGAGCATTTCCGGGTTCATCGACACGCTGACGGCGCAGGGGCTGCCCCACCCGTCGTTCAAGGGCGTGTGCATGCACATGACGCGCCACTGCATGCTCTGGTTCGGCGACGAGAAAAGCGGCTACAACGACTACACCGTCCAGGCGTTCGCGAAGGCCAAGGGGCTGAAGATTCCCGTGGACAAAAAAGACCCGTTGCGCGGCAAGGCGTACGCCGCGTGGATTCGCGCGAACGCCTGGGAGGACTGGATCCAGTGGCGGTGCGACGTCGTCACGGACTTCTACGTGAAGGAGGCGCGGAAGCTCGCGGCGAAGCGGCCCGACCTCAAGCTCTGGCTGAACAGCTTCGTGCCGGCCGACGTCCGCCATCCCGACTTCATGAAGCCCGACTTCATGGAGCGGGCCAACCGCGCGTGCGGGCTTGACCGCGACCGCCTGACGCGGGAGGCGCCGAACGTCATCCTCTGCCAGACGCTCGTGCCGGCGGACTACCGTTTCCGCGAATACAACTTCTACCACAATCCAAACTTCTATCCGTCCAAGGCCGCCCGCGACCACCAGCGCGTGCTCGACACCCTGCCGGGGTTCTATTCCCTGCTCAAGGGGGCGGCCTATCCGTGGGTCAACCAGCACGATCGCTACTGGGAAAGCCCGATCGGCCGCGCGAAAAAGGATTCGCTTTCGTGTGCATGGCTTGACGAATGCGAATGGCGCGTGACGACGATCAACCCCGCCGGCGTACACGCGCTGCGCCATTTCGTCCTGCCCCTGCGCTACGGCGACGTCCTCGGCCTGTCGAAGGGCGGCTTCCTGATCGGCACGTACGGCATGGAAGACGAGCTGGTTCCGTTCGTGCAGGCGTTCCGCGCCCTGCCGGGCGTCGTGTTCGACGACGTCGGCGGGACGGACGTGGTGAAGGTGCGCCAGAAGGACTGGAACGGCCGGAGCTGGTTCTACGTCGTGAATACGGACATGAAACCGGTGACGGTGACGCTGGATCTGCCCGTCGGAACGGTTGATCTCGTCAGCGGCGAGAAGATGGGCGGCGCATCGCCGGCGACGTTCACGCTCGCCCCGTACCAGATGCGCAGTTTCGCCGCGCCCGGCGGAAAGCCCGTGTTCAAGGGCATGGTGGTTCGCTAAACGAAGACGCGGCCTACTGGATTTTCTCGACGTCGGCGTCGACGAGCTGGCGCGTCTCCGCGTCGAACACAAGACCAA
>CAZTHR010000135.1:0-6214 GCA_964613265.1 uncultured Lentisphaeraceae bacterium
TGGGGTTCGGCGATTTTCTGTACCCGAAAAAATGGGGAATCTCCAAGGAACTATGGGATTCTTGTTTTGTTTATCCCAGAAATTCGGGACAAGGGTGTGGAACGCGGCGGGAACGGGGAGGTCAATCCCCGCGCCCCGCCGCCGCCACGGCGAGCATCCCGAGCGCATGGACGGCCGCGTGGGCACGGATGCCCGCGCGGTCGCCCCGAAAAATCGCCCGTTCTGTACGGACGCCCCGCGCCGTCGCAAGGCCGAACCAGACCAGCCCAACGGGCTTCTCCGCGCTACCACCGTCCGGCCCGGCGATGCCCGTCACCGAGACGGCCAAATCGGCGCCCAACAACCGTCGCGCCCCGACGGCCATTGCCGCCGCGCAGTCGGCGCTCACGGCGCCGACCGTCTCCAACACGGCTGGCGGAACGCCGAGTACGTTCTGCTTGACGGCATTCGCATAACTGATCACGCCGCCCAAAAAGACCGCACTCGAACCGGGGACTGCCGTGATCGCCTGTCCCACGCCGCCGCCCGTGCACGATTCCGCCGTGGCGCAGGTCAACCCCTGCGCCTTCAGCAGCTCGACGAGGTTTTCCGCAACGCCCATCGTTCCGACTACAGCAACGACGTGTAGAGCTTGGCGATGTCCTTCACGGACGTCTCGCGCGGGTTGCCGGGACGGCAGGCGTCCGCGTAGGCGGATTCGGCGAGGAACGGAATGTCCTCCTTTTTAAGGATGCCCTTGAGGTTCGTCGGAATGCCCACGTCGGCGGACAACTTCTCCACGGCGGCAATGGCGGCCTGGCGGTACTGGGCGCACGTCATCTTGTCGACGTCCTTCACGCCCATGGCGCGTGCGATGTCGCGGTACTTCGTCCCCGTCTTCGCCGCGTTATACTTCATCGCCGTCGGCAGCAGAATCGCGCAGGCCTTGCCGTGCGGCACGTCATAAAGCGCCGAGAGACCATGCGCCATCGAATGGTCGATGCCGAGGCCGACATTGGAGAAGCCCATGCCCGCGATGTACTGGCCGAGCGCCATCCCTTCGCGACCGGCCGGCTTGTTGGCCACGGCGTCGCGCAGCGAACGGGCGATGATTTCAATTGCCTTGAGATGGAACATGTCGGTCAGTTCGCAGGCGCCTTTCGTAATCAACCCCTCGATCGCGTGGGTCAGCGCATCCATGCCCGTAAACGCCGTCAGCCCCTTCGGCATTGTGGACATCATGTCCGGGTCGACGAACGCGACGACGGGAATGTCGTGCGGATCGACGCACACGAACTTGCGGTGCTTTTCAACGTCCGTAATCACGTAGTTGATCGTCACTTCGGCGGCCGTGCCGGCCGTCGTCGGGACGGCGAGAATCGGCTTGGACGGTTTCTTCGTGGGCGCGACGCCTTCCAACGACCGCACGTCGGCAAATTCGGGGTTCGCCATGATGATGCCCACGGCTTTCGCCGTGTCCATCGACGATCCGCCGCCAATGGCGATGATGCAGTCCGCTTTCGCTTTCTTGTAGGACTTCACGCCTTGCTTCACGTTCTCAATCGTCGGATTCGGCTTGATGTCGCTATAAAGGACGTACGGGATTTTCGCGTCGTCCAACAACGCAGTCACTTTCTGCGTGACGCCGAACTTCACCAGATCCGGATCGGAGAAGACGATCGGTTTCTTCAGCCCGCGATTGGCCAGTTCCGTGACGATTTCCTTGACGGCGCCGGCGCCGTGGTAGGACGTTTCATTCAGAATAATCCGATTCATGTTGAATCCTCGTTTTTTCTAGACATCTACAGACGAATGATGTTCATTATAGCACATCTACCTACGCCTAGCGATTGACAATCGCCAGCACGTCCTTGCGCAGCGCGTCGTAGGGCGCTTTTCCTTCGACCGCCGCCTTCAAATCGAACTTTTTCACGAGCGCGTCGAGTTCGGCCGTGTACAACCCCGCCGCACGGAGCAGCCGGATTTTCTCGGCTGCCACAATCCCGCGACGGAGTTCCAGGAAACGCAGCGACGGCGACCCGTCCGGGTAGACGAGGAATGTGTCGCCCGCCCTCCAGTTGCCGTACGAAGCGTCGCGGCAGGGATCCTGCGGCCAGGAATTCCAAGCCCAGCGCAGCAGACCGTCCAGCCCCGAAATCGCCGGATATACACCGATCCAGAAATTCTCCGCCGCCGCGCTGTCGATCATCGTGTTCGGATACGGCGGCCAACAGCACACGTAAAACGTCGTCTTGTAACCTTTCGCGCGCCGCGCCGGCACTTCCGCAAGGAAGTCGGGCGAGGCATGGGGCAGAATCTGGCTGTAGTTATCGAGCACGATGCCCTTGAAGTCGGACGGCTTACGGTTTCCGGCCATCGCCACTTTCATGCCGGGCGCCTTGGCCTGGACGAACTGGCAGATGTTGCTCACGTCTTCCGGACTGCGTTCATCCATGGCAATGTACGTGTCTTTAAACCAGCCTTTGGCTTCAAGGTGCTTCTTGAAGTCGACAAGGAAATCGCCCCAGTAGTCCGCGAATTCCGGTGTGCCGGGCACGGCTTTGATAGACTTCTTTTCGCCCTTCTCGTTCTTGTATGTGACCATGTAGCCCCACGGACACATCGTGTAGCAGGCGATGTCCGGTCCCAGGCCGCACGAGCGACCGAACGCGACATATTCGTCAAAGAGGCTGTAGTCGAACGCCCACGTACCATCGGCTTTCTTCACGCGCCCGACCATTTCATGGTAGACATCGTAACACTGGTGATTCCACGGCTGATCGGTCAACGTGACGGTCAGCGTCTTCTGCCCCGCCGTCGCGAGCGTTTCCCACACGGGGCGCATTTTCGCATAGTGCGCATCGGAGAACGGCTTGACGCCGAAGATGCGCGAGACGGCCCACGGATGCTGCCACAGGTCAAGGAAGTACGCCCAGTCTTTCGCCGGCGGCAGTTCGCGATCGATTACGCGAACATTCAGCAGCCCGCACGAATAGATACCAGGCTTCGCGTCACGCGCCGCCGTCACCTCGACGATCTTGCGCCCCGGTTCGTTCGCGTTCCAGACCACGCGGTCGAGTTTCTCCTTGTACTCGTATCCCTCGGGCGTCGCCACGTACTTCACCGTCTTCAAGACGCCAATCTTCACGTCTACACCGGCCGGCGCGGACGCAAACCCATCCGCATTCTCGGCGAAATTCGGAACACGCACGGCCGTCGTCTCACCACGCCATACGTCGACCGTCCAAGTCTGGGCCTCGGCGCAGAACGCCGTCAGCGCCGCCACCGTTATCATCATGCATTTCTTCATTTGTCGAGTTCTCCTTTGAGGTTGAAATTGGACGTTCCGAAACGTAGAATCCACTCGTCCACGGAACCGAACATCGGATGGCAATTGGAGTAGGTGTTGTCCGACTCTCGCCATGTCTCCCACAACGTCGTCGCGCCACGGTCGATCATATGCAGCCAACCGGGGAAGCCTTTGTGCAGGACAATCTTTTCCGCCACGTCGCGCCGACCATGCTCCGACAGATACATCAACATGTAGCGCGTGGAGAAAATACCCGTCGTCGGGCCGTAGTCCGCCTTTTCAATCGCCGCAAGCAGTGCCCGTTCCGCCGCTGCGCGTTGCGCGTCCGGCACCAACCCCAAATAGAGGCCGATTGCCTGTGCGCTCTGCGTCCCATTTGCCACAACGCCATCTTTCACGAAACGCGCCTGAAACGATGCCTTGATTTTGTCCGCCACAGCCCGAAAGCGCCGCGCCTCGTTCGTCTTTCCCAGCAGATCCGCGAACTGTGCCGTCAAGCGCACAAACGTATACCAATGCGCCGTTGCCGTGACGGCGTCCGGCGCACGTTCCAACGCTTCGTGATCGCCAATGCAGTTCGGTACGATACCCGACGGACACCGCACGTCGAGCAACCGCGCGTAGCGTGCGCAGACGGGATAGTAGGCGAGCGCCCGCGCTTTCACGTCGGGATAGTGGCGGATGAGCGCGTCCATGAGCACGGGTACGGCCAACGACCAGCTGATCGGACCCGACCGACCGCCGAACCCTCTGTCGGCGATGCCCACGTAGGGCGCCGTCTCGGTAATCCAGCCGTCAGCCGCCGCCTCGTCCGCGAAATCCTGCAACGTCTTCAAGTAGAACTCGCGCATATCCCAGTTCAACATGAATGCCTCGCACGTCGCCACAATGTCACCGCCATACCCCAGGCGTTCGCGGCCAGGACAATCGCTTTGGACGCCGCCCATCGAATTCGCCAAAAACGTCCGCCGACAGATGTCGTGGATCTGCGCAAATTCGGGTTGTGCGGGTTTGAAGGAATAGGCTTGCGGCGAAACGGGCAACGCACACATCACGGGCGTGGCCATCGCGTCTTCCGGCCCGTTCAACAGACGATCGCACCCGCGCACTTCGGCATAACGGAACACGTGCCACGTAAACCACGAGTAGAACATCTCGCCGCACGCACCATCACCGCACACATAGACGTCTCGCTGACACGCGACCTGCGGTGCCCCCGGCCCGCCATTGCCGCGCTTGATCTGCCCCGCAGTTTGTGTGAGGACGTTGACCGAGCCATCGGCATTCAAGCGTTCGCCATAGACGATTTCAATGCGCGTCCCCTTCGGCTGGCCATGGAAATTGAACGCCGTCGTCGCGGTTCTGTTTTCACCAAAATCGACAACCTGGATTTTTCGCGCGGCATCCAACCACTTCGCCCGCCCCGGCCGTGCAATCTGGCCGACGACGGCCGGCGCACGCCGTGCCACAATCCGCCCCTTCGGCCCGGATACAACGGACGCCGCCCGCCACCGTCCGTCAACGACGCGCGTCTTGTCGATTTCCGTTCCCAAATAGACACAGTTCCGCACCACGTGCGTTTCACGACACGTCCATGCAAGCGGCTGCTCCACACCGTCGACGAGGATTTTGAAACACGGCCGTCCGTGCGCCATATTGTCGCGAAAGACTTTGCTCCCCCAGAATGCCAACGGCGGCAGATTGTAAAAACCATTACCGAGACGGACAATCAGCGTGTTCACCTGTGGCCAGGGACGAAAGGCGTCCGGCGCGAATTCAAGTTCGTCCGCGTAGATTGTCTGGTCGAACGGACTCCACAACGGCATCAGTCCTGTCCAAGTCTTCGCGCGCCCGCCGTTCAATTTTGCGAAATAATAACCGGCGCACGCGATGCGAATCCGAGCCGTCGTCCGCCCCTTGGGCAATACGAACTCCGCCTTGAACTTCGGCGCAGGATCGGCCGCATAGAAATCTGCCGCATTCGTCGGCGTGGGGCGACCATCGCCAATCCATGGCATTTCCTGCAGCCGCGCCAACCCTGCGTCCGCGAAACAAACGCCCGCCGTCAAAACAAGCATCAGGATTCCGATTTTCTTCATGTCAGCCATCCGTTCTTACTGTGCGAACACCGTGTTGATGTAGGTGAGAAATTCCACTCGGCGATCAGGCTTCACAAGATCGAGAAGACGGCTTTTCGCCGGGACGGCGCGATTGACCAACGCATCAATTGGCTGGACGGCCACCTTCTCGCCGAGAACGGCGCGAACGGCCGTGCGCAACGCCTGTTCACCCGCTGGATCAAGCGGACGTGCATTGGGACGATTGCATGGCACATCCAGTGGAGAGGCGAGGGCGGCACGGTTGAGGTCGATCCAGCGTCCAAGCGTCTCGCGCTCGTCCACCGTCAGTTGCACACCGCCGTGTCCGTTTCGAATCAGAATCCAAAGCGGACTCGACAGGCGTGGATCGATATTCGGCGGCAGTTTCCGACGCGCCGCACGCCCACGCGGCATCGATACAATCTGTCGCCGGGTAACGAGATTGGAGACGGCGACGGCACCGACAAGCGAAAACGCGGGCGCAGGTCCCTGGCCCAAACCATGGCAGGAGATGCATCGCCGGTCAAAAATTGGCTGGATAGACGCTGTATAGTCCAAGACTGTCCCGTCCCCATTGACGGGCGACGGGACGGCTTCGCTTAAAACCGTCGTCAAAAACAAAATCCCGGCCAACAGAATGCCCTGTCGTTTCATGTCATTCATCTGCATAGAAATGAGTATAACAAAAAACAGCGGAACGTTCCGCCATAAAAAAAGAAAAGGCGCCCTCAAACCGGAGGACGCCCTGACACGGAGTGTCTGGAGGAAGGGTGGAAAAAAAGAAAAAGGCCGGCGGCGTCCTACTCTCGCGCGGGCGGGTCCCGCA
>CAZTHR010000136.1:0-6199 GCA_964613265.1 uncultured Lentisphaeraceae bacterium
TGATTCCGCAGGAAGCCCGCCCCGTGGCGTAAGCGCACACCGGTCGGCAAGAGACGTACGCCGTTCGCGGACGGTGTTCGTCTCAATGGCTTTCTTGACGGCCCAACCCGACCCGACGACGAGCACGAGCTTCTTGCCGCGCGTAATCGCGGTGTAGAGCAAGTTGCGTTGCAGCATCATGTAGTGCTGGCGGTGCAGAATGACGATGACGGCGGGATATTCGCTACCCTGCGACTTGTGGATCGTCGTCGCGTAGGCCAGCGTCAGTTCGTCAAGATCCGCACTGCCGTATTCCACGGGCCGCCCGTCGAAGAGGACGATGAGCGACCGATTGCCCGAATCGACACTCTGCACAAATCCAACGTCGCCGTTGTAGACGTCCTTGTCGTAGTTGTTGCGCAACTGCATCACGCGGTCGCCCGCACGAAACACGGTACCGCCACGCGGAATGGACGGCCCCGTGCCGTTCAGCCGTTGCTGGATCACGGCGTTCAGGTTTTCCGCGCCCAGCAGATTGCGCCGCATCGGCGTGAGCACCTGCACGTCCTGCAACGGCTCGAAATGGAAATGGCGCGGAATGCGCACCGTCATGAGATCAAGCGCGGCGGCAAGCGCCTTTTCCGGGTCTTCCTGCGGGACGAAATAGAAATCGCTCTCGCCATTCCGCGTCTCCAATCCCTCGCCCGCGTTGACGTGGTGGGCGTTGCGGACAATCAACCCCGAACTGTCCTGGCGAAAGATTTCCGTCAGCTGCGACGTCGCAATCGCCCCGCTGCGAATCAAATCGCGCAGGACGTTGCCGGGACCGACGGATGGCAACTGGTCGGTGTCACCCACGAGAATGAGCGTGGCTTCGTCCGGCAACGCGGCCATGAGGTCGCGCATCAAACGAATGTCGACCATCGACATCTCATCGAAGATGAACACGTCGCCCGGCAGCGGACGTTCCGCGTTGAATGTAAACTCGTTCGTCTGCGGATTGTACTTGAGCAGACGATGGAGCGTCTGGGCCGCCGCGCCCGTCGATTCCGACATTCGTTTCGCGGCGCGACCTGTCGGCGCGGCCAAGAGCGTTTTGATTGCGTGGACGCCGCCGCGCGCGCGATAGATGTCCACAAGCGCCCGAATGATCGTCGTCTTGCCGACGCCCGGACCGCCCGTGACAATCGCGACCTTCGACCGCAACGTCGTCCGCACGGCCCGCATCTGCGCCGGTGCGAGCGTGAATCCCGTCCGCCCTTCCCACCAGGGAATCGCCTTGTCGGGATCGATGGGCGCGAAAACCGGGCGCGACGCGAGCAGACGACGCATCTTCGCCGCCACGCTCTTTTCGGCGGAATAGAGTTCGTACAGATAGAGGCGGTCGTCTTCACGGACAACACGCCGCTCGGCGACTTCCACCGCAAGGGCGGCGGAGAGGATTTCCACGGAGATGCCGACGAGTTCCTGCGCGTGCAGGAGCAGATCGGGTTCGGACGTCCAGCAATGTCCGGCCTCTTCGGCCTCAACGCGCAACGTGTGGAGAATTGCCGCGCGGGCGCGGAGAGGCGAATCCATGGGCAGTCCGACGCTCGTGGCGATGCGATCAGCCGTCGCAAAACCAATTCCCCAGATGTCCCGGCAGAGACGATAGGGATCGGCCTTGATGATGGCAATGGAATCAGGTCCGTACTTCCGGTAGATCTTCGTTGTCTTCGCCACCGAGATACCGTAGGTCTGCGTGAAAATCATCACTTCGCGCGTCCCCCGCGCGTCACGCCAGGACTTGCGAATCTGCTCAATCTTACGCGGCCCCACCTTGTCGACTTCGGAGAGGCGTCCCGAATGATGATCGAGGACGTCCAGCGTATCGGCGCCGAACGTATCGACAATGCGGTTCGCCAACACGGGACCGATACCCTTGATCAAACCGCTGGCGAGATAGCGGCGAATCCCCTCCGTCGACTTCGGCGGCACACAGGCAATCGTCTTTGCCTTGAACTGCCGCCCGCGCACAGGATCCTGTACCCAAACGCCCTCGGCGTGGAGTTCTTCACCCTCCCAGACGGCGGCACACGTACCCAGCACCGTCGTCTCCCGCGTTCCCAAACGAAACCGCGCCTCCTCCGTCACCACGTGGAGGATGGTGAACCCCGTATCGTCGTTGCGGAAAACAACGCTCTTGACGGTTCCATCAACCGTCTCAAGCGCGTCCGTTTTCACCGCCCCGCCCGCCATGGCGCGACCGGCCCGTCACTTCTGCGGCGCAACGGCCACATGGACTTTCTTGATGACGATCGGCTCTTCGGGGACGTTCTGATGCGGCCCGGCAAAACCCGTGCGGACTTTGCCGATTTTGTCCACAACCTCCATGCCGTCGACGACCTTTCCGAAGACGCAATAACCGAACGTCTGCGGGCTGGGGCCGCGATAATCGAGGAAGCCGTTGTCCACGAGGTTGATGAAGAATTGGCTCGTGGCGGAATCGACCACCATCGTTCGCGCCATCGCAATCGTGCCGCGCGTGTTCGCCAACCCGTTCGCCGCTTCGTTCTTGATCGGCGCTTTCGTCGCTTTCTGGTTCATCTCCTTCGTGAACCCGCCGCCCTGGATCATGAAGCCGTCGATCACACGGTGGAAAATCGTGCCGTCGTAGTGGCCGCTCGTTGCGTAATCCAGAAAATTCTTCACCGTGATGGGCGCCTTCGCCTCGTCCAATTCCAAGGTGATGCTGCCCATCGAGGTT
Organism: uncultured Lentisphaeraceae bacterium; assembly: GCA_964613265.1. Lineage (GTDB taxonomy): Bacteria > Verrucomicrobiota > Kiritimatiellia > RFP12 > UBA1067 > RUG572. The sequence continues at coordinate 2,726 of CAZTHR010000136.1, forward strand.
TCAATCGTCGCTTTTTTCATATTCATCATCCTCATTTCGCGGAGTGAGACATCACTTCGCATCCCGTTGTCGTTATCAGCACGAGGTCCTCGATGCGGACCCCCAGCCGCCCCTCCAAATAGATTCCCGGCTCAATCGTCACAAACATCCCCGGTTCGAGCACGGTCTTGTCATCCGGCCGCGCCACGGGCAGTTCATGGATTTCATAACCCACGCCATGTCCCAGTGAATGGCCGAACGCCGCGCCGTAGCCCGCCTGGTCAATGACATCCCGCGCCACTTTGTCCAGCGCACCGGTCGTCATGCCCGGTTGCGCAGCGGCAATGGCCGCACGATTGGCCTTCAACACCAAATTGTAGATTTTGTCGTACAGGCGATCCGCGCCCTTGGGCGGACGGATGTTCCGCGTCATGTCGGCATGCATCCCGTCCAACAACACGCCCATATCAACGAGCAACGGCTCGTTCGCGCGCCACACCGTGTCGTCCGGCACGTGGTGGCACTCGGCCGCGTTCGCGCCCGCGCAAACAATCGTCTCGAACGCCTCGCCGTCCCCCAAAGCGTTCATCCACGCGCGGATGACGCGCTGGATGTCCTTTTCCGTCATGCCGGGCTTGATGTCGTCCTGCGCCCGCGCCCAGATTTCGTCGTTCAACGCCTCGGCGGCGGCAATCCGCGCAATCTCGTCCACGGTCTTCACCGCACGCAACGCCAACACGTCGTCGCCCACATCGATGAACTTCGCCGCCGGAAATTTCTTTACCAACTGGAGGTAACGGCGCACGTCGAGTGTGCCCTCGTACCCCAAATGCATCCATCCCCGCCCCAGGCGTCCGACGAAATCGGCGAACGTCGACTTGCGCGGCAGTTCCCGCGTCTCAAGCCACGGCGCAACGCGGTGCGCCATCGGGACGTAACGAAAATCCGTCGCGAACACGACCGTCCCCGCCGCCGTGACGACGAGACAGCCGTTGTCGCAGACCAGCCCCGTCAACGCACGGATGTTGGCCTCGCCGAAAAGAACGGCAGCATCCAACCGACGTCGCCGAATTCGCGCCGACAGATCCGACAGGCGCTCGGCAAACGGATTCGCGTCAGACACGACGCGCATCCTTTCGGTGCGATGCCGCCTTGCGTCCCCGCATGAGCCGAACATAGCGCAAGACACCCCAGTAGGTCAACGGCACACACACGGCCGCCAACAACGCGCCGCCCAACAGAAATGCCGAGCAAAGGTCACCGCCCAACCGCAACAACGCCTCCCAGCTCTGCTCCGTGAGCACGTCCTTCAACGCGGCGTTGATGTTGGCGAACGACAAATCGCCGCCCAGCAGACGGTTTCCAACCCAGCACTGAGCGGGATAGATGAACCAGATCGTAAAATGGTTGGTGAGAAGCGTCCCGAACGTCGCGCCAATCTTGCTGCCCTTGAGAATGAACGCCGTGGGAATCGACAACGCCAACTGAAGGCCGAACGGAATCGTACACCCGTAGAACATCCCGATCGCCCAGCCGCGCGCGATGAACTCCGGCGACGCCTTCTCGCGCAACATCTTTACGCGGAGGCGCACCCATTGGCGTTTAATCCACGACATGAACGAACAGCCCCGAACGGAGTTTCGGTTCAAACCACGTCGACTTCGGCGGCATAATCGCGCCCGCGTCGGCAATGTCCATCATCTCGCCCACCGTGACGGGATACATCGAAAACGCCACCGCCGCACGACCGTCTACGACGCGCCCCTTCAACTCGTCCAACCCGCGAACGCCGCCCATGAACGAAATGCGAGGCGACGTGCGCGGATCGTCGACACCGAGGACGGGCGCAAGAAAACGATCTTGCAGCACGGACACGTCCAGTGCAGACACGACGTCCGTTCCCGCCGACACATCCCACGCGAGATCGTACCAACGACCATCCAGGAACATCCGCGCATGGCGTCCCGCCGTCGGCACACCGTCGGCGGCATCTGTCACCGTGAACGTCCGTTTTGCCGCCGCGAGCACCGCATCGGCCGTGAGTCCGTTCAAATCAGCGATGAGCCGGTTGTAAGGTAGAATCTTCAACTGGGATGCCGGAAACGCCACCGCCAGAAACCAGCGGCTCTCGCCCGCGAACCCCCGTGCGCGGGCATAGCGGCTCGCGGCCGCGCTGCGGTGGTGGCCATCCGCAATGTAGGCCACGGGAATCTGGGCGAACAGCCCTTCCAACTCGGCCGCACGGGTTGCAGGCACGTCCCAGGTCGTATGACGAATGCCGTCTGCCGCCGTGAAATCGTCACGCGGCGCAGTCGCGCAGACGTCCGCCACAAGACGGTCAATGGCGGGAACGTCCTTGTACGTCAGAAACGCCGGCCCCGTGTGGGCTTGCAACGTCTCGATGTGGCGCGTCCGGTCGTCCTCTTTGTCCTTGCGCGTTTTCTCGTGCTGCTTCAACGCGCCCGCGAGATAGTCCTGCGTGTCGAACGTCGCCACGATCCCCGTCTGCGCATGGTCGCCCATGATCTGACGATAGACATAGAAACGCGGCGCGGCATCCTGGACGAGCGTACCGTCCGCCCGCAGGGCGTCGAGCGCACGACGGGCTTGGGCGTAGGCCGCGTCCGACGAACCGTCCGTACCGTCGGGCATATCGATTTCAGGACGAGAGACGTGGAGGAAGCTCGCCGGATTCCCGGCCGCCAAGGCCTTCGCCTCGGCGACATCCACCACGTCGTACGGCACGGCGGCCACGGCCGCCGCCTTTTCAGGGGACGGCCGCAGAGCGGAGAAAGGACGGACGTTCATGGGCACACGTCCGAATTAGTAGTTCGGGAAAATATCGAACCCGACGTTGACGATCGGGCAGAACGTCAGTTCGCTTTCGCGAATCACGTTCACCGCGCCAACCTGGAAGCCATAGGCCGTCTCCGCACGGTTGATCAGACCGACCTGAACGCCCTCCACCTGTTCGGCGAGGTTGATGATGCCGACCTGGACGCCGCGAATCGTACGCGCCTCATTGAAAAGACCTACCTGGACACCGAACAGATCCGCACGGCCGGCCGTATTGTAGACACCGAGCTGAATGCCGGACAACACGTCCTCGGCCTCGTTGCGGAGCACGTTGACCTGCAGACCTTCAAAATAGCGACAACGGCCGTAGATGCCGAGGTCAAGCCCCGTGACGCTTTCACACTGTCCGTAGGGCAGCGTGAAACGGAAACCAACCACATCGATGTCCTTCGCCGAATTGAACGCCAGCCACACCGGCCACGCCGCTTTTTCGGAGGACACTTTCGCCGGAGGCGGATTCGCCGGCGCGGCTTCGGGAGACGGAACCGCATCCTGCGCGGACGCAGCGGCACAAGCCAACACACAGAGACCCATCAGCATCTTTTTCATCTTGAATCCTCTTACGTTAAATCCTTTGTAGGGGTTTTGTTTCAGAACATTATAGGGCTTTTGACGAGAAGTCGCAAGTGGAAATCTCAC
>CAZTHR010000137.1:0-6133 GCA_964613265.1 uncultured Lentisphaeraceae bacterium
CCCAATTTTTTCGCGGCGAACAAGGCGGCGGCCTGCGCCTTTATGTTTTCTCTCTAACATTGCACACGCAAAACGCCCCCTCCCGCAGATTGAGAAATGCACGGGAGAGGGCGATAGACGCTGATTGAATGGAATCAATCAGTAGTTTTCAGGCTCGACCTGGAAGTAGGCTTTCGGATGGAAGCAGACCGGGCAGACTTCCGGGGCCTTGTCGCCGATGTAGATGTGACCGCAGTTACGGCACTGCCAGCGGCGGGGGCCGACCTTCACGTAGACTTCGTCCTTCTCGATGTTCGCCAGCAGTTTGCGGTAGCGCTCTTCATGGTGCTTCTCGATTTCGGCCACGCCCTCGAACTGCTTGGCAATCGCCTCGAAGCCTTCGGCGCGCGCCTCTTCGGCAAAGCGCTTGTACATGTCGGTCCACTCCTCGTTCTCGCCAGCAGCAGCCGCCGCCAGGTTCGCGGCGGTCGTGCCAATGCCGCCGAGTTGCTTGAACCACAACTTCGCATGTTCCTTCTCGTTCTCGGCCGTTTCCAGGAAGAGCGCCGCAATCTGTTCGTAGCCCTCCTTCTTCGCCGCCGAGGCGAAATAGGTATACTTGTTCCGCGCCTGGGATTCGCCCGCGAACGCATAGGCCAAATTGGCCGCCGTCTTCGATCCTTTGAGTTCCATGTATTTTCCTTCTTTCGTTTTGTGTTGAATGACTATTCCTGAACCTTGAACTGGTCTTTGCCGACGCCACAGAGCGGGCAAACCCAATCTTCGGGCAGATCCTCAAACGCCACGCCGCCATTTTCGGCCGGATCGTAGACGTAACCGCATACCGTGCACACGTATTTCTTCATGTCAGCCTTCTTTCTTTTTCTTCGTTTCCGAACACTTCGGACAAAGCCCGTAGTAGTTGAGTTGCTCGTCCTCTTCGATGAACCCCTTCGGCATCGCCACATAGAGGTGGCGATGCGGCGCGGACAGTTCAAGGTCGAAGACGCCACCGCAGACGCGGCACTTGAAATGCGCATGGAAATGCGTCCGACTGTCGTAGCGCAACTCGCCATCGTCCGTCCGGACTTCGCGGAGAAGCCCCTGCCGGGCGAAGGATTTCATGGTCGTATAGACCGTCGTGCGCGACAACGTGGGCATCTTCAGGCGCAACGCCGAGAAAATATCGTCGACGGTTGGATGGGTGGTGTTCCCATCCAACTGGGACATGATCGCCAGCCGCTGCTGCGAGGGCCGGATGCCATGTGCTTTAAGCCGTGCGATAATTTCTGTAATCATTACAGACTTGATTCTATCACAAAGACGCGACGGCTGCAAGAGGATCGGGAAAAATTTTTCTGCTACGCGCGACAGGTCGCGATACGCTCACCGCAGAGAACGCGCGTTTCAAGTCCGGCCGCCGAATGCGTGACGAGATCGTCGTCAAACGTCCACGTCCCGGCCGACGTCACAAGCACGACGGTCGACCCGCCGAATTTGAAGTAGCCCTTCTCGTCGCCCTTCCGATGGCGCGCACCCGTGTAGGTCTGGACGATCGTGCCCACGCCGAATGCACCCACGTCCACCATCCAGAAACGCCCGAACGCCGCATCACAGACGACAATCTGCCGCTCGTTGTCCGCATAGACGTCCGGACAACGCGCCAAGGCAATCGGGTTCACCGAGTGGTAGGCGCCGGGGACGACCTGGACATCGCCAACCGTTTGGCAATCGCAGGGGAAATGGAAGCGGTGATAGTCGACGGGCGCAAGACGGATGACCGCCACGTCGAAACGTCCCGTCGGGACGACCGGCGTACCGCCCGGCCCGAAGACCTCCCGCAGACTGCGCGTTGCGCCTTTCAACGGGAACGGCTCGTCGGCCGCAGCGTTCAAATAGAGTTTGAGGCGTCCATCGGCGGGACTGACTACGCCCTCGCCGAGCGGCCGCGCACCGGGCTTGAGCCGGCGCGTGAAGAACTCGTTGAAAGAGGCGTAATCGGCCACGGGCTTTTCCGCCTCGTCCGCCCGACAACCGGGAATCGCGACGAGCGACGCGATGTCCTTTTTCGATTTCGGCGAATCGTAGCGGCGTCCCATGAACGCGGAAACCGCCTTTGAGCCGAAGAGAACGGGCCAAAGCGTCCGCCCCAGCAATGTCTCGTAGGCAAAGCGGAGCGCCCCATCGCCCATCACGGACTCGGTCACCGTCTCGCCCGTGCGACGATCGACAAACTGTATCGGCTTCGTTTTCATTTGCACAGTTCGAGGGAGAGAATGGCGAACGAAGTCGCCAGCACAGGATCGTTTTCCCAAAAGCGGTTGTTGTCGTTCACCCAGCTGCCGTCCGCGTTCTGGAGCGAGAGGATTTTCGCGGACAACTCCTCCCGCCAGTTAACCTTCCGTCCATCGGGCTGAACGAGCACATCCAACCCCGCAACGGACAACGCACGTGAAAGAATGTCGTAATAGTAGTACAACCCCTGTGCACCCATGCCCGGATTCTCGTCGACCGTCCAGAACTTCGAGCAGTAGTCGAGCGCACTCTTGACACGCGGATCGGCTTTCGTAAGTTTGGCGTGGCACATCGACAGCACGGCCGCGTAGCTCATGGACCCGTAGGCGCGGAGGTGGACGCGCCCGGTGACGTTCGTCGCAAGACCACCCTGCGGCGTCCGATCGTTGTACGCCGCACCGCCCGCGCGTTCCCCTTCCTTCTCTTGAAGGCGCGAGACGAACGCCAACGCCTGATCCCAGTTCACGTCGGCACGAGCCTGCCCCTGCGGACGAAACTCCTCAAGTTTCTCCGTGCGGCGCAAGGCGTCCAGCGCGTAGGACGTATTGGAGAGGTCGGCGTACCGACGGCGACTCGCCCGATCGTAGCCGAATCCACCCGCATACGTGTCGTCGCCCGTCAACTGGCTGCCGGCGATATAAGTCCGCGCGTCGAGCATCGCCTTCGTCGGCGCAAGACCGCTCTCGAAGAGGGCGCTCAGGCAGACGCTCGTGTTGTAGTTGCCGAGACCGCTACCGCCGCGCCCTGGTTTCGGCACGTAGAATCCCCCGTCGGGGCGCTGCGTTTTCAAAACAAACGCAGCCGCCTTTTTCGCAGGTTCGCCCTTCGCCTCGCCGCCGGCAGCCAACGCCCAGAGCGGCAGCGCGGTCAACGCCGGCATCTGCGGATCGCTGAAATGGCCGTCCGCCGCCTGCTGCGTCACCAGATACGCGACACCTTTCGCCACAGCGGCGTCAATGGCCGTCCGTCGATCCGCCATCGCGCAGACGCACACGGCCGCCACGAGAATGCCAATCGTCTTTTTCATCATACTCATTCTTCAATCCTCTCTTGACACGCCATCTGACCGGGCGGCGGCGAGCACGGAGAGTCCGAAAATCGCCGCCGTCTCAGCACGGAGAATCGTCGGGCCAAACGATGTCGGCGTGGCAATCGCCAAAAGCGCGGACAACTCATCCGGCGTGAAATCCCCTTCCGGTCCCACGAAAAGCCCCCACGATCCGCCCGCGTCCGCGCGTCGCGCCGATTCAGCGGCCGCCAGCAGGGGCGGCGGCGGCGGCTGGGTCAACGCCCCCACGAACACGCGGTCACACGTTTTGACGAGATCCAGTGCGGGCTGGAAATCGACGGCCGAATCAATCTCCGGCAACCAAACGGCGTCGCTCTGCCGAGCCGCGTCTTCGGCAATCCGTCGCCAGCGTTCCGCTTTCGCCGGACGCTCCGCAGCGGAAAGGCGCACAATGCAACGATCGGAAATGACCGGCACAATGCGCGACACGCCCAACTCCACCGCTTTTTCAATCGTCCAATCCCACCGACTGCCCTTCGTCACACAGGCGAACAGCACGAGACGACGGGACGGCGGCGGAAAAACAACACCCTCCCGAATCGCCGTCAACCCGTCCACCGCATACGCATAGACGCGCGAACGCCCGGCACCGTCGAACAACTCAACCGCCTCGCCCGCTTTCGGACGAACGACTTTCAGATGATGCGCCGCCGCCTTGGGCAGCACGACGCGCGCTTGGGCGAGAAGGTCGGACGAGACGAGCAGACGATGCATGGCGGTCAACCCTACTTCTTCTGGAGTTTGTCCTTGCGCAGATAGAACGCCTTGAGCCGATCCGCAAAATTTTTCGCGTCGGGAAAGTTCTCCGCGTCCAGTAGTTTCGCCAGATCTTCCAACGCGCCGCGCTGACGCCCCGTCAGCCGCGTCGGCACCTCGAAGACGATCCGCGCCAACAAATCGCCAGCCGAACCGCCCCGCAAATCCGGAACGCCCTTGCCACGCAGACGCAGAACCTTCCCGTTCGGCGTCCCCGACGCGATTTTCACGGAGGCCGTGCCATCCGGCGTCGGAATGTCCACCGACCCGCCCAACGCGGCCAGCACGGGCGACACCGGCACGTCGACCGCCAGATCCAGCCCTTCGCGCTCGAAAATGGCGCTGGGCCGCACGTCCAGAACGACGTAGAGATCGCCCGGTGCACCGCCGCGAAGTCCCGCGCCGCCCTTGCCCGACAGGCGCAAACGCGCCCCCGTGTCCACGCCCTTGGGAATGCGCAACGTCAGCGAACGCGGCACGCGCACCTGTCCGCTGCCACGACACCGGCCACACGGCCGCTCGATGACGCTGCCCGTGCCGCCGCACTTCGGACACGTCTGCGCAAACTGGATGAACCCGCCGCCCGCGACGACCTGTCCGCGTCCACGGCACGTCGGACACGTGACGCGCTTCGACCCCGCCGCCGCGCCACTCCCGTGGCATTCCGGACATTCATCGGGGACGGACAACTGCATCTCACGTTCGCAACCGAACAACGCCTCCTCGAAATCGATCTGCAACTCCATCGTCATGTCGTCGCCGTGCTGCGGGCCATTCGGCGTCGAACGCCGCCGCGAACCGCCGCCAAACGCCCCGCCGAAAAGATCGCCAAAACCACCGCCGAAGCCGCCACCGAAAATCTGCGACAGAATGTCGTTGAGATCCGCGCCGTGCGAGAAGTCGCGATGGAAGTCGAACCCGCCAGGACCGAAATTCACACCCTGATGGCCGAACTGGTCGTACCGCTGGCGCTTTTCCGGGTTGGACAACACTTCGTAGGCTTCGGACGCCTCCTGAAATTTCTCCTTCGCCTCCGGGTTGTCCGGGTTGCGGTCCGGATGCCACTTGAGCGCCAGTTTGCGGTAGGCGCTTTTGATTTCATCGGCACTGGCCGTTTTGGAAACGCCCAGAACTTCGTAGTAGTCGCGTTTTTCGGCCATCTTACGCCTGCTTTCCCGAAGAGACGACAACCTGAGCCGCACGCAACAGCTTACCGTGCAGCAACCACCCACGCTTGACTTCGTTCATCACGTGATCCGCTTCGACATCGGGCGACGGCAACGTGGCCAACGCATCGTGGAAATCGGCGTTGAACGGCTCACCCAGCGAATCGAGCGGCGTGGCGCCGTGCTGTGCGAGCGTCTTGATCAATTCGTCGTAGACGAGACGGACACCTTGGACGAACGGGTCGTCCGCCTTGTCCTTCGCCTTGTCCAACGCGAGGGAGAGATTGTCGACCGTCTTCAACACGTCCTTGATCACGTCCGCCGATGCGGCTTTCACCAGATCTTCACGATCCCGCGCCGTCCGCTTGCGGAAATTGTCGAAGTCCGCCATCACACGCGCACACTGGAGCTTCCAATCGACATCTGCGGCCGGCTCCTCGGCTTTGGGCGCCTCCTCGGCACCGGCCGTCTCATCCGTGGCATTTTCGTCCTTAACGGATTCGTCCGCCGCCGGCGTTTCGGGCGATCCCGACGACTCCGTGCCGTCGTCCACATCCGCCGCCGGTTCCTCGACCGGCGTCTCGCATTCCGTCTGCGCATTCCCGTCCGCATCAGACGCGACGGCGTTCTCCGGCGTCGCGGCCGGTTCTGCCGTCTGCGTCTTCTTTTCCTCTACATTCTGTTCGTTCGTCTCTTCTGCCATGTCTCGTCTCTTTTCCAAATCCGCCGTCTGTCTGCGCGACAGACACAACAACCAACGGCCTGTCGGGGCGTATTAAAATTTCTCGTTATTCTAGCAAAAATCATGCCGCTCGTGAAACGGATTCCTTTCTGTGCCACCCCTCTCGCACACGGCACACATTCTGTG
>CAZTHR010000138.1:0-6118 GCA_964613265.1 uncultured Lentisphaeraceae bacterium
TTCGTCCACGAGAACGGTGTTTTGTGGTATAATCACTTCTAAGGCCGTTTTCGGGTGAGGACCTGATTGGCGGACGATTTGTTCAACTCCAAGTAAAAAGGAAGCGAAGAATGGCAACGAATAGACGGGATTTCCTTAAGGGCGCACTTTGGATGGGCGCGGCGGCGTCGATGGTCGGCTACGCGAGTGGCCGGCCGCGGGCGGTCGGTGCGGGGGCGGGCACGATGCTCGGTTATGCCGACAAACCGTTCAAGGAATTGCGGGTCGGCGTGATTGGCCTCGGGCGCGGCGCGTTGGGGCTGGATCTCGGCAAAATTCCCTTCGTGAAAATCGTCGCGGTTTGCGATCTTTCACAGCCGCGCATCGACAATGCGCTGAAAAAATGCGCGAACAACAAGATTGGAAAGCCTCGCGTCTATACCGGCAGTCCGGAGGCCTGGAAGAAACTCTGTGATTCGCCGGACATCGATCTCGTCTACAACGGTACGCCGTGGGAACTCCACGCGCCGATCGCGCTCTACGCGATGGAGCATGGCAAGCACGTGGTCACGGAAGTGCCGAGCGCGTTGACGATCGAGGAGTGCTGGGCGCTCGTTGAAACGTCCGAACGGACGCGCCGCCACTGTATGCAGTTGGAGAACTGCTGCTACGGCGAAACGGAAATGCTCGCGCTCAACATGTGCCGCAAGGGCTTGTTCGGTACGCTCGTCCACGGCGAAGGCGCCTACATTCACGATTTGCGGACCTATTGCTACGGCACGTTCGATCCGAAGACGGGCAATGGCGGCTACTGGGACTACTGGCGTCTGCGCTACAACCAGGCGCATGGTGGCAACCAGTACCCGACGCACGGTTTGGGGCCAATCTGCATTGACATGGATATCAACCGCGGCGACAACTTCGACTTCCTCGTCTCCGTCGATTCGCTTCAGGCCGGTTTCCACGAACTCCGCGACGGTGGGTTCGCCAAGGCCGATCCCGCCCTGCTGGGCCGCAATGTGAAGATGGGCGACATGAACACGACCATCATCAAGACGAAGTTGGGTCGCACGATCATGGTGCAGCACAACGTCACCGGTCCGCGTCCCTACAGCCGTATCAACATGATCACCGGCACGAAGGGCATTTTGGAGGACTATCCCCTCCGGATCGCGCTGGAGACTGAACTTGGCAAGGGCGCCCATTCCTACAACGACAAGACGACGGCCGAACTCCGCGAAAAGTACAAGCATCCGCTTTGGAAGAAGGCCGGCGAGTACGCGAAAGTCCACGGCGGACACGGCGGCATGGACTTCCTGATGCTTCTCCGTCTCGCGTGGTGCTTGCAGATGGGGCTGCCGCTCGACATGGACGTGTACGATCTCGCGACGTGGTGTTCCCTCAACGAACTCACCGAGAAGTCGGCCGACAATCGTGGCCGCTCGATGGACGTGCCGGACTTCACGCGCGGCGGCTGGAAGACGCGGAAGCCTTACGGGTTCGACGACGTTGACCTCGCCAAGATGGGGCTGAACCTCGTGGTCTGACATACCAATGGGTACAACGACGAAGCAGAACGGTACGGCGGACGTTTTCGCCGTCGTCCTTGCGGGCGGGAGCGGCGAACGCCTCTGGCCCGTGTCGACGGCGGAACATCCGAAGCAGTTTGTCGACCTTTTCGGCGGCAAGCCGCTGATTCGTCATGCCGTGGATCGGCTGGACGGGTTCGTTCCGCCGGAACGTACGCTCGTGATTACCGCCGAACGGCTCGTGCCGATGACGCGCGCGGCGTTGCCCATGCTGCCGCCGGAAAACATCATCGGTGAGCCGTGCCGGCGAAACACGGCGGCCGCCGCCGCCGTCGCCGTGGGACTTGTCAAGCGGCTCGGTGGTGTCGACGCCGTGGGGTGTATCCTCACGGCCGACCACTTAATCGAACCAGAAGCGAAATTCCGCCAGACATTGGCGGACACCGTGACGGCGGCCGTGCAGACCGGCGCCATCGTGACGATGGGCATCGTGCCGGAATTTCCCGCCACAGGATTCGGCTACATCGAGGCGGGCGACGCGCTCGACCTCGGCACGTCGACGGTATTCAATCGTGTGCGACGCTTCGTCGAAAAACCCGACCGTCCAACGGCGGAGGCCTATCTGTCCACGGGGCGGTTCAGTTGGAACGCGGGAATGTTTATTTGGCAGGCACGAACGCTGGAGGCCGAATTCGCGCGGTTGGCGCCGGACATCGGCGAGTTGATCGATGCCGTGGCGACGGCGGCGGATGTCCCGTCTGTACTGGCGCGGCTCTACCCAGCCCTTCGTGCAACGTCCATCGACTACGCCATTATGGAAAAGGCGCAAAACATCCTCGTCGCCAAAAGCGAATTCCGTTGGGATGACGTCGGGTCATGGCAGGCTATTGCCAACCATCTTTCGCGCGACGATGCCGGTAACGCGCGGCTGGGGCGGACGGCGCTGCTGGACACGACGGATTCGATCGTCGTGTCGGACGATACTCACGTCACGGCCGTTGTCGGCCTCGCTGACATCGTGGTCGTCCATACGCCGACTGCGACGCTTGTCTGCGCCAAGGACAAGGTGCAGGAAGTCAAGAAGCTCGTCAGCGGGTTGACGTCGCAGCCGGCCGCATCGCGGGAGGCGAATGCGTGAACGTCATTGACACTGCCCTCGCGGGCGTGAAGATCATTGAGCCAGACATCCATCGGGACGTGCGTGGTTATTTTTGCGAAACCTACAACAAGGTTCGCTACGATGCGGCGGGCGTCGTGGCCGATTTCGTGCAGGACAACGAATCGCGCTCCATGAAGGGTGTCGTGCGTGGCCTTCATTGGCAGGCCGCCCCGCATACACAGGCGAAACTCGTGCGCGTGGTGCGAGGTGCGGTCTGGGACGTGGCTGTGGACATTCGCGCGGATTCGCCCACGTTCGGTCAGCACGTGGCGGTTGTACTGTCGGACGCGAACCGGCGGCAGCTTTTCATCCCGCGTGGTTTTGCTCACGGCTTCGTCGTATTGGAGGATGATACGTTGTTCAGCTACAAGTGCGACAACGCCTACTGCCCGTCGTCGGAACGCGGTCTACGGTTCGACGATCCGGCGCTGGGCATTGCGTGGCCGGCGTTCGATGGGACGTTGACGCTTTCCGAGAAAGACCGGTGCCATCCGTGTCTGGCCGAAATCGAACCGTGGAAGGAGGCGTGACATGGCGCGTAAGGGTATTATTTTGGCCGGCGGCGCGGGGACGCGGCTGCATCCGCTGACGCGGGTTGTTTCAAAGCAACTGCTTCCGGTCTACGACAAACCTATGGTTTTCTATCCGCTCGCCACGCTGATGTTGGCGGGCATCCGCGAGGTGTTGGTGATTTCCACGCCGGCGGATCTGCCGAATTTCCAACGGTTGTTGGGCGACGGCTCGGCACTGGGGATGCGGTTTTCTTATGTTGTCCAAGAAGTCCCCAACGGCCTCGCCCAGGCGTTTGTGCTGGGGCGCGCGTTTTTGGGTGACGATGATGTCTGCCTCGTATTGGGCGACAACATTTTCTACGGCGCCAATCTGTCCGCGCTCCTCCAAACGGCGGCGGCGCGAAAGGAGCCGACCGTTTTCGGTTACCGCGTGAGCGATCCCGAACGGTACGGCGTGGTCGCATTCGACACGGCGGGCCGCGCCGTGTCGTTGGAGGAGAAACCCGTCGCGCCGAAATCAAACTATGCCGTCGTGGGGCTTTACTTCTATCCGAACGACGTTGTCCAGAAAGCGGCCGCACTGAAACCCTCCGCGCGTGGCGAATACGAAATCACCGATTTGAACCGCCTTTATCTGATGGAGGGGCGGTTGACCGTCGAGACGATGGGGCGCGGGTTCGCCTGGCTCGACACGGGGACGCACCAGTCGCTGGCAGACGCCACGAATTTCGTCCGTGCGCTCGTCGAACGCCAGGGGCTTCAGATTTCCTGCATCGAGGAAATCGCCTGGCGGCAGGGCTGGATCGACGACGCGCAGTTGAAACGGCTGGCGGACGACTACGGTAAAAGTTCCTACGGGACGTATCTGAAGAACCTCGTGAAGGAAATCTAGATGAAGGTTCTGCTGACAGGCGGAAAGGGAATGCTCGGACGGACGATCCTTCGCGTGTTGGACGGTCGCCATGTGTTGATTCCCACGGATTTGCCCGACGTCGATATTGCCGACGAGGTGGCGATTGACCGCGTTGTCGCTTCGGAACGACCGGATGCCGTCATTCATTGCGCGGCGGCCACGGCCGTGGACAAGTTGGAGACGTCCGTCGATTTCGCTTTCAAGGTGAACGCGCTCGGTAGCGCCAACGTCGCGGCGGCCTGCCACCGGCATGGCGTCCGTCTCCTCGCGTTGTCCACGGACTATGTGTTCGACGGTGCGGCCGAGCGTCCCTACAATGAGTTCGACGTGGCGACGGGTGGGCGCACTGTCTACGGCCGAAGCAAGTTCGCTGGGGAGGAGCAGATTCGACGTCATTGTCCCAACCACTGCATTTGCCGGGTCAGTTGGCTCTACGGGTTCGGCGGGCCGAGTTTCGTCCATACGATGCTCGCGCTGTCCAATCCGCCTCGGCCCGCGCTGAACGTCGTCGCCGACCAGCACGGTAACCCGACGAGTGCGGTGGCCGTGGCGCGGCAGCTCGACCGTTTGTTGGCACGTCCCAGTCTGTGCGGAACGTTTCACATGACGTGCGAGGGCGAGGCCACATGGGCCGATTTCGCGACGGAGATTTTTCGTCTCGCCGGCCGCGCCCAACCTGTCGCCCCCTGCACGACGGCGGCGTTTCCGCGCCCGGCGCCGCGTCCGAAAAACTCGCGGCTCGACAAGATGATGTTCCGTCTCTGCGGCTTGCCGCCGATGCCGGATTGGAAGGATGCGCTGGCGGAATTCATTGCGCTTGAATTTGGCGTGGGAAAAGGAGGTTTGAAGTGAGCTATGCGAAGCGTTGTCTCGTCACGGGCGCGGCCGGGTTCATCGGTTCGGCGCTTGTGCGTCTGTTGCTGACCGAAACCGAAGCGACTGTACTCGTCGTCGACAAGCTGACGTACGCGGGCGTTCCAACGTCCTTGAAAGAAGTCGGCCTCGATCCCGTCACTCTGCGTTCCGCGAATCCGCGTCTGTCATTTCTGAAAGCGGATATCTGCGATGCGGCGGCGATGGATGCGGCGTTCGCGTCGTTTCGCCCGGACACGGTTTTCCATCTGGCGGCCGAATCGCACGTGGATCGTTCCATCGACGGGCCGGGCGCGTTCATCCAGACGAACGTCGTCGGTACGGCCACGCTCCTTCAGGCCGCGCTGAAATACTGGAACACGTTGGGCGATGCGGCGAAAGCGGCGTTCCGCTTCCAGCACATTTCAACGGATGAAGTCTACGGTTCGCTGGGCGCGACCGGGTTCTTCACGGAGACGACACCCTACGCGCCGCATTCGCCCTATTCGGCCTCCAAGGCGGCGAGCGACCATCTGGTTCGCGCCTGGCGCGACACATACGGACTCCCAACGCTCGTCACCAACTGTTCGAACAACTACGGCCCCTACCATTTTCCCGAAAAACTGATTCCCCTCGTCATTCTCAACGGCCTCGCCGGCCGCCCGCTGCCCGTCTATGGCACGGGCGCGAACGTTCGCGACTGGCTCTATGTCGATGACCACGCCCGCGCCCTCCTGCTCGTCAACACGCGGGGGATGCCGGGCGCGACCTACAACGTGGGCGGACACAACGAACGCACCAACCTTGACGTCGTGCGGACAATTTGCGCGATTCTCGACGAGCTGCGCCCCGTTGCGAACAACCCGGCCGTTGCGTCCCGCGCGTCCGTGCGGACGTACGCGGATTTGATCACCTACGTGGCCGATCGGCCGGGACACGACTTGCGCTATGCCATCGACCCGTCCAAACTGATGAATGAACTCGGCTGGCGGCCGCGCGAGAATTTCGAGACGGGCATTCGCAAGACCGTCCAGTGGTATCTCGACAACGACTGGTGGTGGCGACCGATCCACGAGAAACGCTACGCCGGCCAGCGCCTCGGCACGGGTCGTCCCGCCGCCTCGTAAGTGTCGCATCCCATGTTGAACGGATACGTGTACGGGTTTTGTATTAT
>CAZTHR010000139.1:0-5998 GCA_964613265.1 uncultured Lentisphaeraceae bacterium
TAGCGTCCGAATTTTCGGGCGAGTTCGCGGTTCGAGGTGAAGACCATCACGGGCTTGCCGCGTGGACAGACGTAGGGCATCCGCGTGGCGGCGAGTTCGTTCACAAGCTGCGTCGCACCTTCGGGCGTGAGTTGACGCGCCGCGCCGGCAAACGCCCGCGCGACGGATTTAGCGATGATTTCGTCCCGCCACCGCGCTCCGCCCCGCCGCGCCCCCGCTTCGGCGATGTCCGCCGCGAGGGTGGCCAGAATGTCCGCCGTTGGCAACCCGGCCGCCAGATCGGGTACGGCATCGACTTTCCACGTGTCGCGCCCAAACTCCTCGATGTCGAATCCCAGCGCGGCGAGTTCGGGCAGGAACGTGCGAATGCGCCCCGAATCGGCGGGCGGGAGTTTGACCGTTTCCGCGATGAGCAGGGGTTGCGCGACGGCCTGTCGGCGGTCGACGAGCTGTTCGTAGACGATGCGCTCGCGCGCGGCGCGGGGGTCGAGCGTGACAAGTCCCGCGTCCGTTTCCAGCAGGACGAAGCCCGATTCCGTTTGCGCCAGATACTTGAACCATCGCCAGAGCGGCGTCAGGCCCGCTGGGCGTGGCGTTGAGGCGGACGGCGGCGGTTCTTCGTCTGTTGCGTTTCCAACATCCACGGTTGTGGAAGAAATGGGCGATACCGTTGGCACGGCTGCGGATGAAAAATCGGCGGGCGCCGGCGCGGGCGGCAAATCGAAAGACGTCTGCACGGGCGCCGAGGTGAACGGCGCGATGAACACGGGCGTTGTCGGCGGAACGTCCGTCGACACGGGGGGAATGTCGGGCGTCGGCGACGCCGGTGTGGCGGCGGACGATTCGGGGCGCAGGGTCTGGGCGAACACCTGGAGGATGGCTTCGCGGACGTCGGCGGCGCGGCGGAATCGGACTTCGCGTTTGGCCGGATGGACGTTGACATCCACTTGATCGGGCGGAAGGTCGATGAACACCACCACGGCGGGACGGGATTCGTCGCGGGCGCGTGGATAGGCTTCGCGGAGAGCGTAGGCGATGGCGGCCGCCGTCGCGGGGCGGCCGTTGATGAAGACAAATTGGTCTTTGCGTCCGCCGCCGGCGGCATGGCCGGGGCGTTCCACATAGCCATGGACGCGCACCGCACCGCGTGTGCCGTCGATGGCGACGAGTGATTCGGCGAATGCGGCGCCGAACAGGTCGTGGATACGTTCTTCAAGCGTCGCGCCAGGCGCGAGGCGGTAGGTTTCACGTCCGTCCAGCGACAATGCGAATCCGACGTCGGGATGGGCGAGGGCATGGAGGGTGAACGTGGCGCGGATGTGCGCCTCCTCCGTGGCGAACGCACGGAGGAACTTGCGCCGTGCGGGGACGTTGCAGAAGAGGTCGCGCACGTCGACGCTCGTACCGGGCGGGGCGCCGCAGTCCTTCACTTCCGCAAGTGTGCCGGCGTTGACGACAAGGCGTGTACCGGCGTCGTCGGCCGCCCGCCGCGTTGTGAGCGTGAAGCGCGAAACGGAGGCGATCGACGGGATGGCCTCGCCGCGAAAGCCGAGCGTCGCGATGCGTTCGATGTCATCGACGTCGCGGATTTTCGACGTGGCCTGTCGTTCGAGCGAGAGAAGGGCGTCCTCCCGTGTCATGCCGCACCCGTCGTCGCGGACGGAGACGAGTTTGCGTCCGCCCGCCGTGACAACGGCCTCGATGCGCGTTGCGCCGGCGTCGATGGCGTTTTCAAGGAGTTCTTTCAGCACGGAGGCCGGACGTTCCACGACTTCGCCGGCGGCGATTTTGTTCGCCACGTGGAGCGGCAGTACCCGGATGTGTCCGTCCCGTTCGCGCTGGGTGTCGGATGTGGACATGGGAATCAGCGATCCAGCGTGAGAGACCGGCGGACGTACGTCGGAATGTCGAGATTCTCGTCGTTCCACATCGTCTTTTCCGTGTGACGGAAACGGCTGTTCCCGGAAAGGGCGCGTTCGCCACGCGACCGGCCGGTCGAGGCGAGGGCGGCTTCGCCCGCCGACGCGGGGGCGGCTGCCGTGGCGCTTTCCTCGAAGAGGAGGACGACGACCGAGAGGCGTTCGGAGAATGTCGCTTCGTCGTTGACCGTGCCGAGTTCAATTGTCGCATGGTCGCCGAACGCGGCGGAGAGGCCGCTGGAGATGGCGCCGACTTCCGAGAGGCGTAGATCGTCGCCGGCGAGGATGCCGACGAGAATCGACCGAACGGGCAGAGCCGATTCGTTGTGCTGAAGCAGAGGACTTTCTGCGAGCGCGGCGAGGACTTGGTTCGTGCGCTTCGGGCCGCGTGCGGTGGCGGTGGCGAAATGCCCGCGCCCGTTGCCCATGAGGATGTTCCGCAGACGTTCGGCGTCGAGTTGGATGTAGCCGGGCTTTTCGAGAATGCGCCACAGGAGCGTCGCGCCGGAAGCGACCATATCGACGCCGCGCTGGAGGGCTTCGGCCATGTTGTCCGTCCTCGCGCCGGCCACGAGGTCGTCGAGCGGCAGGAAGACGGAGACGTCCGCGTGTTGTTCGATCGGGCCGGATGCCGTACGCGCGGCCCGTTGGCGTTCGGCGCCCTCGAACGCGAAGGGCAGGGTGGCGAAGATGAGCGTGACGATACCGAGCATGTGGAGGTGCTTGAGGAGTTCGCTCGTCGCGCCGCCGCCCGTGCCGCCTCCCAACGCGGTGACGATGACGGCGGTGCGGACGCCGTTTAGCGCGGAATCCAGCAGGGCGGGATTGTCCTGGAACGCCGCGCGCGCGGAGGCGGGCTGGCCGCCCGTACCGCGCCCCGCAAGGCGGTTGCCGCCGAGGAGCATGAAGGGAACGTCGCCCGTGACGCCGCCGGACTGGGCGTCCGTGTCGAGGATGAGGGCGCGGATGCCGGGGCCAAACGCCCGGAGGATGCCCCGCGTCATGGCGGCGCCGGCGCCGCCGACGCCCAGCAGCAGAAGAGGAGAGGGAACGGGGTTCATTTTCTGAACAGGCCTCCGAATAGGTGCTTGACGGAATCGAACATGGAATGCGGGGTCACGTCCGCCCGCGCCTGGATGAGGAGTCCGGCAATCACGGCGGCCTGTACGGGCGGGACGGGGAATGCGTCCAGCCCCTCAATTTCGGGGACGATCGTGCCGCGCACGGCGTTGCAGCCGAAAACCGCCGTCGCGAGATCGTCGACGTTTTTGAGCAACGCGCCGCCGCCCGTCAGAACGACGCCACAGTGGAGATTGTGCAGACGGTTTTCCTCGTCGAGTTTGGAGCGGATGATGGTGAACAGTTCCTGCATTCGGGCATTGACGACCGTGTTCAGCGAACGACGCGAGACGGAGGCGGTCTTGAACCCCGGCATTGTCGTGGGCACGGCGATGCGGTGGTCGCCGTCATCGCTGGACACAAGGCATGACGCCGCTTCGATTTTGATTTGCTCGGCCTGTGCGCGCGTCAACGCGAACGCATGGCGGATGTCCTGCCTGACGTGGTTGCCGCCGACGGCGAGGACGCCGGCTTGGACGAGGCGTCCCTCGACCCACACGGCGAAAGACGTCGTACCGCCACCGAGATCGATGACAAGCACGCCTTCGCGCTTCATCTGCGGCGTCAGCACGGCGGCCGAAGCGCACGTGCCCGCGAAGAAGATGTCGTTGTCGTCGATTTCGAGTTTTGCGGCGCTCGCGACGTTCTTTGCGTCGGAGATGCGTTCCGTGAGACCGTGAATGCAGAGCGAATGAAGTTTGAGCAAGTGGCCGTGCAGCCCGCGCGGCGAGACGAGATGGTCGCGTTCGTCGAGGCCGAAATCGATCTGCGAAAGTTCAAGCGGCGTTCGGTCGCTCGGCAGGTTCGGATCGTAGGACATATCCACGATCTGGTTGATGTCCTCGTCGTCGACCGTGCCGTGCTCGATTTGGAGCTGGGCGTTGACGGGATGCGTCTGGATATGGGCGCCGGAAAGGACTAGGCTCGCCTGACCGATGGCGTAGCCGTCCTTTTCGGCCAACTGCTTGAGGACGTTCTCGACCGAATAGCGGGCCTGCCCGAAGTCGTGGATCTGGCTTTTGCTGACGCCGACGGAAGGGATCTCCCGCAAGGCGGCGATTTTGACATGGCCGTTGGACAACGGTTCGCCGATGGCGATCACCGTACGCGAAGTGCCGATTTCAAGTGCGGCGATGGGGGCGGAGAGGTTCACGGAAATTCCTTTCAAAGAAAACTAACGCGCACTGGGAGTGGCCGAATCGTTGGCGTAGACACGACCGGGCGATCCGAAATCCGTCGCCGTCCACAACGTCGTCTGGGGGCTGATGCGGGTTTTAATCGCTTTGGACAGACGGGTGAGCTGTTTCCGCAGGGATGCGCGCGCGGCATTCGTGTCCTCCAACATGTGGTCCCAGGCGATTTTGGCCCGCGAGTAGTCGGCCAACGTCAGCAACAGGTAGTCGCGGGGCGACGTGTCGATTTCCAGGACGCGAAGTCCGGTGAATTCGGGCTCGGCGAGCGTTTCGACGAGGCGGACGGCGGCGGCGGCGGCGGGCGGGAGCTTCTTGCCGGGCGGCGTGACCGGCTCGGCCGTTTCGCGGACGAGCGGCAGGTCGTCGGTGTTCGCGGAGAAGCGGAAGACGACGCCTTGCGCATCCGCCACGCGCGCCCGTGCGGTACGGCTGCGGCGGCCCGCGATACGGGCGATTGGGATGCGCTCCACGACGTCGATGACGACGCGGTTGGGAAGGCGGCGTTCCATCTTGATGTCACGAATGTTGGGCACTTTCTCCAACAGCGTTTCCCGCAACTCCGCAAAGGAAATCGTCGCCAGGTTCGCGCCGTTCGTCAGGCCGAAATGGAACGTGACAACGTCTGGATGAACCATCTTTCCCGTGGTGACCACGACGTTGAGTTCCGGATCGTCGACACGGAACTGCTCCTGCCACAACGTGCGTAGATAACCGAACGCGAACGACAGGCCGACGCAGACGAGTGCGACGACGGCGGCGGCCATCACGAGGACGGCCACGGCGAGACCGCCCTGCGGGCGCGAACCGGTTGGCATCCTTCGTTTTGCCATGTCAGGAACCGTAGGCGGAGCTCTGCAAGACCTGTTCGCACAACTCGGGGAATCCGATGCCGGCTTTCGCGGCCGCCTTGGGAGCGAGCGAGTGGCTTGTCATGCCCGGCGACGTGTTGACTTCCAGCGCGTACATTTCACCCTTGTCCGTGACGCGGAAATCGACGCGCGCGAGGCCACGGCACCGGAAGGCATGGTAGACCCGCACGGCGATTTCCTGCATTTTCGGAAGGAAGTCGTCGGTCGGGAAGACATAGCGCGTGGCGTCGGAATTGTACTTCTCCTCGTAGCCGTACCAGCCGTTCGGCGTGCAGATTTCGATGACGGGCAGGGCCTTGCCGTTCAGGACGGAGACGGTCATTTCACGACCGGGGATGAACGATTCGACGAGCGAGAAACAGGCGAGGCCCGTCCGCTTGGTTTCGATGTCCTGCGATTGGCGCACGGCCGGCGCCCACTGATCGTAGGTATCGACACGATAGACGCCGATGGATGAACCGCCGTGCAGCGTCTTGACGACGCACGGCAGCGGGACGGGCAGTCTGTCGGCGGGCAGATCGGCATCGGCCATCGTCACCATCTTCCAGTACGCGGTGTCCACGCCCAGATCGTCGAAGGTTTGTTTTGTGGTCTGCTTGTCCATGGCCATCTGGCATCCGCGTTCGCCGGCGCCCGTGTAACAGATGTTGCGGCCGTCGAGCGCCCCCTGAACGCCGCCGTCCTCACCCCAACCGCCGTGGAGGGCGAGGAAACAGGCGTCGACCTTTTCGGCGGGCAGCGCCGACAGGTCGTCCGTGTCGAGCACGACGGGAATGACCTCGTAGCGACCGAGCGACGTCAACGCCTCGACGACGTTTTGGCCGGAGACGAGGGAGACTTCACGCTCAGTGGACGTGCCGCCCATAAGGACGGCGACTCGTTTGAAATTTTTCATGGG
>CAZTHR010000140.1:0-5804 GCA_964613265.1 uncultured Lentisphaeraceae bacterium
GTTACACCACGAGGCAATCGTGCGGTGAAAACGGCGCATAGTATACCCGATTTCTTGTCTCCTTGCAAGGGGGGATCGAATGATTTTTCAAACTAAATCTCTAAAATGCAGGTCATGATTTTGGAATGGCAATCGTTCCTAAAAGGTGATATGATGTTGGGTATGGATGCGCTTGGTTTTCAAGGCGGATCGTGAAACGTTTTTCAATGGCTTAAAAGGAGAAAAGGCTGATGAAGGCAAATGGCATCAAGTTGAAGCGGCGTGATTTTCTCGTGGCGGCTGGCGCGGCGGCGGGATTCAATGTGCTTCCGCGCAGGCTGATCGCCGGCAGCGGGCAGACCCCGCCGAGCGAAACGGTGTGCGTGGCGGCGATTGGCACGGGCGGCCGCGCGGGCGCGGACATTTGGGGCTTGAAGGGCGCGGGCGCGAAAATCATCGGTCTTTGCGACGTGGACGAACGTAAGTCGGCGGATATGCGCAAGCATCATCCGAACGTGCCGTACTTCGTCAAGTATCGCGAAATGCTGGACAAGCTCGACAAGCAGATCGACGCCGTGATGATCGGCGTGCCGGACCACTGGCACGCGACGATGGCGGTGGAATGCCTCAAGCGCGGCAAGCACGTCCAGTGCGAAAAGCCGCTCGCGCAGAGTTTTCACGAAATGGACGCGATGCTCGACGCGGCAAAGGCGAACCCGAAACTCGTCACCCAGGCGATGAACCAGGGCCACGCCTACGACACGATCCGCGACTTCCGCGAATGGGTCGAGGCGGGGCTCATCGGTGACGTCACTGAGGCGCACATCTGGTGTCCTGCCGCCTACTCCTTCATGGACGCGCTTAAGGACATGGGGAAGAAGTGGGACGTGCCGAAGGAACTGGACTGGGAACAGTGGCAGGGCCCTGTGCCGCACCGGCCGTACTTCCCCAAGTTCCTGCCGGGCGTCTGGCGCTTCTGGACGATGTACGGCACGAACACGTTGGGCGACTGGAGCTGTCACCTGATGGATCCGCTTTTCTGGACGCTGGGCCTCGGACTGCCCAAGACGGTCAAGGCGGAGGTCTTCGGCAGCTGGACGCCGGACACCCACGGCCTTACGTTCCCGAAGGGCGTGAAGACCACGTTCGAGTACGTCACGCGCGCCGGCAAGCCGTTCAAGCTCGTGTGGTTCGACGGCGAGGCCTGCAAGACCGTCCCGAAGCCCGCGCAGTGGACGGGCGAGGACAAGATGTTCCCCGCGTTCAACACGAAGGAACTGCGCGACACGCGCGACGGCATGGCGAACGGCGCGTTCGTCTACGGTACGCGTGGCGTGATCGAATACGGACACCACGGCGCCAACTATCTGCGGATGCTGCCGGACACGACGCTTGAGAAACTGCGCAAGGACGGCGGCTGCCCGAAGCGGAAGTACCCGCGTGTGCCCGGCGGCGACCCCTACAAAGAGTTCATCGCGGCCATTAAGGGCGGGCCGCGCGTCGGCAGCGACTTCGCCTATGCGGGCGCGATGACGCAGTGTTCGCTCACGGGCGTGGCGGCGCTGTTCGACCCTGGCAAACTGCTGAAATGGGACGACGCGACGCGCGGCTTCGCGAACAGTTCGGCGGCGAACAAGCGTCTGCATCAGGAACGTCTCGCCGGCTGGTAAGCCGTGCGCGGAATGCGTAGAACCGTAGAACGAGAAAAGGATTGACTTCATGACGACGACACGACGGAATTTCATGGCGGCGGCGGGACTGGGGCTGGCCGCCGCCGGATGCTGCGGCACGGGACCGTGCGGTGGCAAGGGGTGCACATCGGACGCGGCCGCGCGGCGGTGGCGCTTCGCGATCAACCCGCCCACCATCGGCGCGTACAAGTGCAGCTTGAAAGAACAGGTTCGCTTGGCAATCGCGGCGGGCTACGACGGCATCGAGCCGTGGCTCGCGGATATCCAGAAGGCGAAGGACGCGGGTGAACTCGCCGACATCCGCAAGATGTGCGAGGACGGCAATTTGGTCGTCGTCAACGGCATTGGCTTTGCGCACTGGTCGCTGCCGGACGCGGCGGCGCGCGCGCAGGGGATGGAGGAGATGAAGCGCGACATGGCGCTCGTTGCGGAAATGGGCGGCGCCTACATCGCCGCGCCGCCGTTCGGTCTCCAGAAACCCGGTTCGCCGAAGATCCCGCTGGTGGATTTCATCGACCGTTATCGCGCCGTGCTGGAACTCGGCGACAAGATGGGCGTGACGCCGATTCTGGAGTTCTGGGGGCATTCCGTCAATCTGAGCCGCCTCGACGAGGCACTTTACGTCATGGCGGCGTGTGGCCACCCGAAGGCCGCCGTCTTGGCGGACGTCTACCATATGTACCGGGGCGGCAGCCCCTACGAGGGGTTGCGTTTCCTCTCGCCCGCGACGTTGCCGGTGCTGCACATGAACGACGTTCCCGCCCAACCGCCGCGCGCGCAGTTGAAGGACGCCGACCGCGTCTGGCCGGGCGACGGCGTGGCGCCGTGGAAAAAAATCTTCGGGCTTCTCAACGCGGGCAATCTGCGGCCGTGGCTCTCGCTGGAACTTTTCAACAAGTCGTATTGTACTACGACGCCGCTTGACACGCTCAAGACCGGCCTTGCGAAGATGAAGCGCGTCGTGGCGGATTGTGCATAAGGATGTTGGAACGATGACCTACTCGCAGTACAAAGTCATCTCAATCGAAGAAAGCGGGCTGAGCACGCTTTTCCTCGGTTCGGCTAAATTGCCCTTGCGGAAAATCGAACGAATTTTGAACCAGGAGGCGAAACAGGGCTGGCAGGTTGCATTCCAGATTGTGGAGAGTCGGCGCTTTCTGCTGTTCTGGACGCGCGAGTCGATGATCGTCACGCTGGGACGTGCCTCACGGACGGAAGGGGAGATATGCTGAACGGAGCGCGTTTCCTGCATCTTTGCCATGAATTTTCGCGTCGCGGGGGTTGCAGACGCGGCGACAAGAGTGTAAAATAATGTAATCCGCTTTTTATGGTGGCGTTTCCGTGCGCGGTGGCGTCGCCATTTGATTTTGGTGTTGCAACAAAAGCAGAAGGAAGAACGATGAACGTCAAACCCGACAGTTACATGTACGAGATGATTCGTACCGAACTCACGGACGCCGTGGGGGATGAGAATGTCGACGTCAAGTTCGCCGACAAATTCGGCCACTCGATCGACTACTACTGGATTCCGGAAATGTGGCACGACCGTGGCCGGAAGTGTCCGCAGCCTGACTTTGTGGTGCATCCCGGCTCCACGCAGGAAGTGGCGAAGATCATGAAGATCGCCAATCAGTACAAGATTCCCGTCGTGCCGTGGGGCGGCGGTTCGGGTTCGCAGGGCGGCGCCCTGCCCGTCTATAACGGCATCGTGCTCGACATGAAGCGGATGAACAAGGTCGTGAAGATCGACAAGACCGCGCTCACCGTCACGACGCAGACCGGTATCATTACGAAGCACCTCGAATGGACGTGCAACAAGGCTGGCCTTTCCACGATGCACCTGCCGGCGTCCATCGCCTGTTCGACGATCGGCGGCTTCCTGGCCCATCGCGGCACGGGCGTTCTTTCGACGAAGTACGGCAAGATTGAGGACATGGTGATGTCGCTCGAAGTCGTCACGCCCACGGGCGAGATCATTCGTACGCTCCCCGTCCCGCGCCATGCGTCCGGGCCCGACCTCACGATGCTGTTCCTTGGCAGCGAAGGCACGCTCGGCGTCATCACGGAAGTGACCCTCAAAGTCCATCCGCAGCCGGAATCGCGTCAGTTCCGCGCCTACATCTTCAAGGACTTCCACACGGCGATGCAGGCTGGGCAGACGCTCATGCGCAGCCGTCTCGGCCCGTGCGCGATGCGTCTCTACGATGAAACGGAAACGAAGACGCACGTCTCCAAGGTGTTCGGCATTGATCTCGATCACGGCGCCTACCTCGTCTTCGGTTTCGACGGGCGCAAGTCCATCGTCGATCTTCAGATGAAATACGCCCGCGAAATCATGGAAGGGCAGTTCAAGGGCCAGGATCTTGGCGCGAAGGGCGGCGAGTGGTGGTGGGAGAACAAGTACAAGTTCTTCTATCCGGGCTACATGTTCCACGTGCCGCAGGCGTTTGGCACACTTGATACCGTGGCCGATTTCTCGCACATCGAGGACGTCTACTGGGGCATGAAGAAGGTCGTCAACAAAGAGTTTCCGGACGCGCGCTTCATCGGGCACTTCTCGCACTGGTACGACTGGGGTTGCATGCTCTACGCGCGTTTCATTTTCCCCGGCGACAAGGTTCCGCCGAACGAACGCGAGGCGGCCGCGCTCTACAATGCGGTGTGGGACAAGGCCATCCGCGCTGCGATCGCCAACGGTGGCGTGATCAACGAGCACCATGGCGTCGGCCTCAAGCTCGGTCGCTACGTGAAGGATCTCTACGGTACGGCCATGCCGGTTCTTGAAAGCGTCAAGCGCGAACTCGACCCGAATGGCATCATGAATCCGGGCAAGATGGGTTTCGCCGGCTGTTAACGGAGATTAAGTCGTTAAGTGGGCAATCACTTGATCTTGATTTAGAAAGGATGTTTTGAAATGTACATTGACGCTTATGAAGACGCGATCATGAACTGCCGGTTCTGCTTCATGTGCCGCCATCTGTCCGCCATCGGCAACGTCCGCTTCACGGAAGTGGATACGCCCCGCATTCGCGCGGCGATGATCTACGGTCTGCGTACAGGGACGAACTCGTTCGACGATTCGGACTTCGTGGACGCGCTCTACCGTCAGGATTTGTCGGCCTGTTGCGTCCACCACTGCGTGAACCACTACGATGAAAACGGTCTCGCCCTTGCGGCCCGCGCCGACGTGGTGGCGGCCGGCAAGGCGCCGGAGGCGGTCAAGGCGCTTGCGGCGGAGTTCAGCGCGAACGCCTCGTGGAAGATTTCCGGTACGGGCGACGTGGCCTATTTCCTCGATGATACGACTGCGGGCGACAAGGATGTCGCCGCCGCCGTCAAGAAGCTCTTTGCGGCCGCGAAGACCGACGTCCGTACGATTACGGGCGGTTGTATCGGCAAGGCGTTGAAGGTGCTCGGCTACGTGGGCGAGGCAAAGGCCTCCGCCGAGGCGTTTGCCGCGTTTTTGAAGGACGCGGGCGTGAAGACGCTCGTCGTCTCCAACCCGGCCGCATTTGACGCGCTGACGAAGGATTATCCGGCGATGGACGTGAAACTTCCCTGCAAGGTCGTCCAGATCGCGGGTTTCCTCGTGAAGGAGAAGGTTGCGTTCAAGAAGGCCGCGGGTGAAGTCTATTATCTCGCGGACGACTTCTTGCGCAACTACGACGGTTGCGACTGCCCGGCGAAACTGCTCAAGGCACTCAAGGCAGAGAACAAGCCGTTCGGCACGAACGATGAGGAGACGTACTGCTGTGGCGAAGGTGCCGTGGTGCTGGATCGTCTTCATCCCGAACTCGTGCAGAAGCTCGCCGAATACGTGGCGGCGCGCGCGGACGATCCGAAGAAGGACAAAATCGTCGTCGCGTCCGTCTATGCGAAGAAGTACCTCGTGAAATACGGCAAGCTCAACGTCGTGACATTGGAAGAACTCGCAGCGTCCTGCCTGTGATGTCCCGTCCATCCGCGCCATACGCCGATCGGTGTGTGGCTGAATGGACGCCCAGCAGCCCTTTCGTCCCTGCGGACGGAAGGGCTTTGTTTTTTCGTAGGGAGTGACGAGTGTGGCAGTCGTGGATTGTACGCCGATGGGGGACGGGGAATTTGATATACTATCCGCCGTGAACGAGAAATACA
>CAZTHR010000141.1:0-5802 GCA_964613265.1 uncultured Lentisphaeraceae bacterium
TCTTTTCCATGGCGTCATTATACCACAGAACGCAGTCATCCGCCCCCCGCCTCGACGAGTCCTCTCCGGGAAAACGGAATGATCCGCGTCTATTGAATAACGCCACCGCAGAGGATTTCATCCGAATCCGCGCCGTAGAAGACGGCACTTTGGCCGGGCGCGATGCCAGAAATACCGTCGGGAAACGTACAGCGACCGCCTTGCAACACGGCGGAATGCAACCGCGCCGCGCTCCGCACCTTCACGCGACAAGGAATCGCCGCGTCCGTCGGCGCACAGGCCATCCAGTTCATGTCCGCCACCGTGAGCGCGGTCTTCACCACGTCATCCGCACGTCCCACAATCACCTGGTTGCGGCAGGCGTTGACCTCCACGACGTAGTACGGTTCGCCCGCGCCGCCGATGCCCAACCCCTTGCGCTGGCCAATCGTGTAGTGCCAGAAGCCCGTGTGCCGGCCGAGTGTCCGCCCCGCCAGATCTACAATGTCACCCGGCCGATCCGGTTCGCCGATCAGTTCATTCGGATCGCCTGAATAGAAGTCCTGGCTGTCCGGCTTGTCCGCCGCATCCAAACCATGCCGCCGCGCGATTTCGCGAACGTCGCCTTTCGTCCGTTCGCCGAGCGGAAAGATCTGCCGGGCGAGCTGTTCCTGCGAAAGGCGGTAGAGAAAGTAGCTTTGGTCTTTCGCCGCGTCCGCCGCCCGCGCAACCGCCCAGCGTCCCGCGGCCGTCCGCACCACACGCGCGTAGTGGCCCGTGGCGAACTTGTCGAACACGCAACCGGCCTCGGCGGCCAGTTTGGGCAACAACCCGAACTTCAGCAGGGCGTTGCAGCGGACACAAGGGTTCGGCGTCCGCCCCGCCAGATACGTGTCGCGGAAATAGGCGATCACATCGCGGTTGTAGGCGTCGAAGCAATCGTAGACGCGATAGTCGATGCCGATCTTCTTCGCCAGGTCCGTCGCACGGGCGATGTCCTCGTCCTCGTGCGAACCGAAACAGGCGTCGCGGTCGCCGCCCTTGTAGACGCCCGGCCGCCAGAGTTTCATCGTCACGCCAATGACGTCGTATCCGGCCTCCTTCAACAACAAGGCCGCCACGCTCGAATCGACGCCTCCACTCAGGCCGACGGCGACGGTCATCGGGCGGCCTCCTCCAGCAAATCGGCCACACGCGCGGCGGCATCCGGCGTGGCCAGCTTTTTCATGGCACGTGCTTTTCGCGCCAACTCGTCGGGATGGTCGATTTTGTGCAGGACGTAGTTCGCCAACGCGCGCGGCGTGAGGGAGTCCTGGACGCCCTCGTCCGCCGCGCCCGCCTTGACGAACGAGAGCGCGTTGAAGTGCTGATGGTCGCGCAGTGCCGTCGGCAACGGGATGAAAAACGCCGGTCGTCCCACGAGCGCCAGTTCAAAGCACGTCGACGCGCCGGCCCGCGCCACCACAAGATCGGCCGTGGCGAACGCGCGGCCCATTTCCTGCTCGAACGCCTGGACGCGACACGGGATGCCCGCGTCCGCATACCGTTTCGCCACCATCTCGCAGTCGGCCGCGCCCGTCTGGTGGATCACGAACAGCTTTTGCGTCTTCCCGCGCCGGGCGAGTTCAGTCTGGACGAGCGCCATCGCCGCCGACGCCAGTTCATTGACGCGGTGGGCACCTTGGCTGCCGCCCGTCACAAACAGGCAGAACGCATCGGCAGGCACATCCTCGAACCGCGTCTGCCCCACGACTTCCCGCCGAACGGGCAGCCCCGTCAGTTTGACCGTCCGTCCCCTGAGGCAGTCCGCCGTCTCGGGGAAGGTGATCGCCACCGTCCGCGCGAAACGTGACAGGAAATCGACGGCGCGGCCGGGAATCGTATTCGCCTCGTGCAGGACGACGGGCACACCGCGTCCGGAGGCCGCAATCACGGGCGGCAGACTCGCATAGGACCCCATGGCCAACAGGGCGTCTGGCGCAAAACGCTTCATCTCCCGCCGGCAGCGCAGCCACGCGAACACGTTGGCGAACAGATATTTCGGATGAAGCGGGCGCGCGCGCGTCGTGAACACGGCGCCATCCCACGCTTTCATGACCGCGCCCTCGATGGAACGCCCCGCGTTCCAGACAACCACGTCGTGCCCACGCGCACGCAGTTCCTGCGCCACGGCCAACCCCGGAAACGCATGCCCGCCGGTTCCCCCGCAGGCGACGATGAATTTCTTTGCCATAACAGACCGTCCTTGCCGCACGTCACCAAACCGACACGGCGCCCAGCGCATCGCGCAGCAACCGCCCGGCCGCCGCCTCGCGTTCCCAGCGCCCCGCACTGCCCAACACCACCACGACCACGCGGCGACCGTTCCGTTTCGCCGTCAGCGCGATGGAACTCCCCGACGCCTCCGTGTAGCCCGTTTTCAACCCGTCGCACCCGGGCATGGGCGTACAGAACCGTTTCGGATCGACGTTGCCCGGCACGAAGTAGTTGTGGTTTCCGAATGTGAGTTTCTCGCCCTTCCCGTCCGTGACCGTGCGGGACGCCGGCGCCGTGTACGTCAACGCCTGGGGCGTCACGACGAGTTTCCGCGCCAGACGCGCAAGATCCGCCGCCGTGGACACGTCGAACCCGCGCTTCGATCCCGCCGGCGGCGGCAGACCGTTCGGCGAAACGTAGCGCGTGGAGGCCATGCCAAGTTCCTGGGCGCGACGATTCATCCGTGCCACGAACGCAGCCACGAGATCGGCGCTCGGCACGTCGGCCTGCGGCTTGCGGATGCCACTCCGCCGGTAGGCCGCGTGTTCGGCCAGCACGACGGCCGCGTCGTTCGCGCTCTTGATCATGAGCGAATAGAGCAAGTCCTCGATCGTCATCGACTGTCCCGGCTTGATGTCGACCTTGCTCGGCTCCATGCCGGCCGCGTAGGCGCTCGCCACGGCGCGGTCGGTCAACGTGTAACGCCCCGCCGCCAGATCCTCAAGGACGAGGAAGAACGTCATCATTTTCGTCAAGGACGCCGGATAGCCCGTCCGATCCGCATGGTCGGTGAAGAGGACGCGTCCCGAATCCGCGTCCAGGGCAATCGCCCCGCGATAGGGCGCCAGCGGCCCCTTGCCCGGCGCGGCCGGCGCGGCCGGCGCAACGTTTTTCTTCCGCACGACGGCGGGCCGAGTGGTTTTCGCCGGCGCTGCCTTGCGTACGGGCTTGGCGGATGCAGCCGTTTTTCCCTTCCCCGAAATCAACTTCCCGCGCACGACGGGCGGGGGCGCGGCCAGCACGGACGCCCAGCCCAGCATGAACGCGA
The DNA here is from genome assembly GCA_964613265.1 of uncultured Lentisphaeraceae bacterium. Taxonomy (GTDB): domain Bacteria; phylum Verrucomicrobiota; class Kiritimatiellia; order RFP12; family UBA1067; genus RUG572. The sequence continues at coordinate 3,284 of CAZTHR010000141.1, forward strand.
AAATCCACAATAAGGTCTTTTTCATGTTGGTGGACATTCTCGCATTTTTACAGAACGTACGCAAGCGGAAAATCCGCCGTGCGCCGCGCCGGACGCGGATGGGTCAGCACTCGGAGAACGCCCCCAGGAACTCGAACTGTTCGATGTCCGGGTCGCTCGCCAGTTCGGCCAGCAGACGAATCACGTGCGGATCCGACGGCGAGGCTTCGAGATCGAGCGTGAAGCGGAACTCGAAATCCATGCCGGGGATTGGCCGCGATTCGAGCTTCGTCAGGTTCACACGAATCGCCGCGAACTTCGCCATCACGTTGTAGAGGACGCCCGGCCGATGCGGCAGTGTAAGCATGATGGACATCTTTTTCGCATCTGGATAAATCTCCAGTTTCTTCGAGATGCAGATGAAGCGCGTGTAGTTCATCGGCACGTCGGAAATGTTCTCCGCCAGCACGTCGAGACCGTAGAGTTCCGCGCATTCGCGGGAAGCGATGGCGGCCATGTCCCCGCGCCCCGAACTCGCCACCATCCGAGCCGATACGGCCGTGTTCGAAGCCGGACACGTCTTCCAGTCCCGATGCTTTTTCAAAAACGCGCCGCACTGGGCCAGCCCCTGCGGATGGCTGACGACCTCGCGAATGTCTTCGAGTTTCGTCCCCGGCCGCGCCAGCAGCACGTGGCGGATGCGAAGGCGCGTGGAACGGACGATCTTGAAATCGTGCTTGACCATCAAATCGTAGACCGGCGTCACGGAACCGGCGGATGAATTTTCAATGGGCAGGACGCCGTAGGGGCACATGCCCTTCTCGACCGCCGAAAAGACATCCTCGAACCCCGTGAAGTAGGCAATCGTCGGCACGGTGAAGAGGCGGCACGCCGCCTGTTGCGAATAGGCGCCCTCCGTCCCCTGACAGGCGACCACGGCCCGCGTGGGGAACTTCGGCGGCGTCTCCCGCCGTGCCTGTTCGATTTCGCGTTCAAGACGGGATCCCGTCGCCAGCACTTCGCGCTGACGCGCTTTCGAGATGTTGAACAGCGTCGTGAAGAAGAGCAACGCCCCGTTCTCATATTCCGGCCCGACCTTCTGCGCGACGGTCGAGAGGATTTCGCGTTCACGCGCGGGATCGTAGACGGGCGTTCCGCTCGCGCGCTTCGCCTCGGTGACATCCTTCACGACTTCCAGACGACGGACGAAAAGTTTGACAAGTTCGTCGTCGATGGCATTGATTTCCTTGCGGACTTCGCTCAATTCTTTCATGGACTACCACTCCTTGATCATAGGCAGGTTCAACGCGCGGATTTTCGCAACGTCCGCCATCGTCTCGGCGAACATCGCCGGCGTCTGGCTCTGGGCACCGTCGCACTTCGCATGGGGCGGGTCGTTGTGGACTTCGATGATCAGCCCGTCCGCCCCCATCGCCACCGCGCCACGTGCAAGCGGCCGCACAAGACGCGCCACGCCCGTCGCATGGGACGGATCGACGACGACGGGCAGATGGCTGAGACGGTGCAGCAACGGCACGACGGTCAGGTCGATCGTGTTGCGCGTCGCTGTCTCGAACGTTCGGATACCGCGTTCGCAGAGAATCACGTTCGGGTTGCCACCGGCCATGATGTATTCGGCGCTCATCAGCAATTCCTGCAACGTCGCGCTCATGCCGCGTTTGAGCAGAATCGGCTTGCGCGTTTGCGTCCCGAGCGCGCGCAGCATGTGGAAGTTCTGCATGTTGCGCGCCCCCACCTGAATCACGTCCACGTCGTCGAACAAGGGGAAATCGGCCATGTCCATCAACTCGGACACGACAGGCAGCCCCGTCTCCCGTTTCGCAAGGAGAAGGAGGCGCAACCCTTCCGCGCCAAGTCCCTGGAACGCATAGGGGGACGTGCGGGGCTTGAACGCGCCGCCGCGCAGCAACGTGGCGCCCGCAGCCTTGACGGCCCTCGCCACCGCGACAATCTGCTCTTCCGTCTCCACGGAACACGGCCCGGCGATAACCTGAAAATGCCCGCCACCGATCTTCGGCCCGCCGCAGTCCACCACCGTGTCCTGCGGGTGGAACATGCGGTTCGCGGCCTTATAGGGTTCCTGGATGCGCCGGACGCTCTCGACCACGTCGAGCGCTCGGACGAGATCGAGGTCGAGGCGCGACACGTCGCCCACGCAACCGACAATCGTCTGGTGCGCACCGACTGTCATGTGCGGCTCGATGTTCTGGGCGCGGAGAAGCGCCATCAGGTTGTCAACCTGACGTGGCTCGGCGTCCTGTTTCAATACAATGACCATTTTCGTCTCTTTCCAATCGTCCGCCCTATGTCCAAACAAAAACGGCCTCGCTTCCTTGAAGCGGGGCCGTTCTGACAACTGGGTTGAAGTTCTCCGGTTTTCAGGCACACGCCACCGCTCCGCCCGTAAAGGCGAAGTAGAAGCCAAAACCAAACCAGAAGTTCTTCATTCTCGGACTCTTTTCCTTTTGGGCGCGTATTCTACCAAACCCCCCGCCCCGCCGTCAATCCGCAAAACCATT
>CAZTHR010000142.1:0-5778 GCA_964613265.1 uncultured Lentisphaeraceae bacterium
AACGCGGTCGCGCGCGAACGTCGTCCGATGCGCGATGAAGACAAGCAGGGCGGCAAGCAGGGCGAAGACCGCGAGGGACGCCATGCTTGTCCGGTACGAGAACGCGCCGTTCATCCAGCCCATCACAGCCGGGCCGAATGCGCCGATCACGCAGCCACCGCAACCGAAGATGCCCGTCGCGGCCGCACGGTAGCGAGGGTTGACGACATCCAGCAGCGCCGCGTAGAGGTTCGAGTCGTACACGCCCGTCGCAAAGCCGAAGCAGAGCAGCGCCGCGCAGAGGACAACAAGGTTCGGCGCGTAGGCGAGCGCCAAGGCGAACGGAATACAGAGGAGCGCACCCGCGATTTCGACTTCCAGGCGCACGGCCTTGCGCGTCTTCCGCAGACGATCCGAAATGCGCCCGCCGGCCAACGCGCCCGCGAATGCGCCGACATAGAACCAGAAGACGGAATGGAACGCGACGGCCGTCGGCGCGAGGGGCGTGCCGAGGTCTTCCGAGATGCGCGTGATGAACGCGGGCGTCCAGAGCTTGACCCCGTAGATCGCGAAGAAGTACGCACCCAGCGCGGCCATGAGGAGGAGCGCAGTGGGCTTGCCGAAGAACGCCCCCACGGCCTCCGAGAGGCGCGGCTTCGCGCCATCGCCCGAAGCGGGCGGCGGCGTGTCGCGCAGACCGACGGCGAGAACGCACGCGAAGGCGACACCGATTGCGCCGAACGTCCAGAACGCCCAGCGCCAGCCGAAGCCATGCGCAACGAAAAGCCCCGCGACGACGCCGAGGGTGGCCGTGCCGAGGTAGATCGCCGCCTGGTAGATTGAAAACGCCGTGCCGCGCGTCTCGACGTGGAACTGTCCGATGAGCGACGAGTTGGACGGCGGCATGAGCGACTGCCCCATGCCGTTGAGAAGGCCGTAGGTGACGATCAGGAAACCGATGCCCGTCGCAAAACCGGAGGAGAGAATACCGAGGGAGAAGACGAGCGTTCCGAGGACGACCATCCACTTGCGCCGGAAGAAGTCGGCCGACAGGCCCGCGAACGGGATGACGAGACCGAAAACGAGCGTGAAGACGCTACCGACAAGCCCCAGCTGGGCGTCGGAGAGACCGGCGGACGCGAAGTCCGCCCGGATGTGCGGCAGAACCGTGCTGTAGATCTGCCGGACGCCCTGTGCGAGGAAGTACGCCCCCGACACGAGGGCGAGCATCGTCCATTTGTACTTGCCGTCTTTCACGATCAGAAATACCCGCCCTTGTCGATGATTTCGGAAATCGTGTCGCCCTGGCGGACCCACGAGAAGATGTCGACCTCGTTGTTGGCGATGCCTTCGGCGCGGAGCAGCACCTGATAGGCGATTTCGCGCGGAATGCAGAGCACGCCGTCGATGTCGGCGAAGATGATGTCGCCGGGACGGACGGTCACCTTGCCGATGCGGATCGGCACCTGGTAGTGCGTGATCATGCAGCGGCCGAGCGAGCCGTTCGAGACGCGGTAGCGGTAGAAGACGGGGAACTTCTGTTCGAGGATCTGCTTCGTGTCGCGGATGCCGCCGGCGATCACCGCGCCGCGAATGCCCTTCGTCATGGCGGTGGCCGTCATCACGCCGCCCCAAAGGGAGGCGTCGACGTCCGACGATGTGTCCCAGACCACCACGCCGTCCGGCTTGAAGTCATCCAACATCTGCGCACGGAACGTCATTTCGCCCTCGATCATGCAGTTCGGGGCGGACTTCACGGTGAACGCCTCGCCGCAGACGGTCATTTCGTCGCGCAGCGGCATGATGTCGTGCGGCAGGTTCTGATCGAGGAGACAGGCCTCACGCATCACGTCGTTGACGCAACCCGTGTAGAGCTTCTCGAAGCGTTCGCACAGCTCCTTCACGGGAATCGGGAAGACCGTCGTCGGAATCGACTGGCGTTTCGCGATGAGTTTGTCGAGTTTCATCAGGCCGGCTTCTTTGGCCTTGGTACGCATGTCTGCAAGCGAGGGCATTGTTTTCTTTTCCTTGTCTTTCTGAAAGTGTGTTGTATCTATCGTTCATGTCAGGGCGCGGCGTGAACGCCGCGCCACGCCGTCATCCCGGAATGGAGAGGCCGCCGTCGACGAGGAGCGTGGCGCCGGTGATGTAGCGGCCCGCGTCGGACGCGAGCAGGAGCGCCGCGCCGGCGGCGTCTTCGGGCAGGGCGTAGTCGTGCATCGGAATCGCCGCCGTCACACGCGGCCCGTAGACCGGGTCGGAGAGCGCCGCGACGTTGCGATCCGTGTAGAACACGCCGGGACAGAGGTTGTTCACCGTGATGCCCTCGGACGCGACCTGCCGCCCGATGCCGCGCACAAGATTCTCCTGGGCGGACTTCGTCGCCGCGTAGACGCACATATCCGGATGCGGCCGCCGTTCGTTCACCGAGCCGACAACGATGAGCCGCCCCCACTTCTGCGCCTTCATTTTCGGATAGCAGCGCTGGAACATCCGGAGCGTCGCGAAGAAGTTGACCTGCATCTCCTTCTGCGCCTCGTCCAACGGGAACTCCGTCCAGGGGATCTTCGCCTGGACGGACGCATTCGCGACCAAGATGTCCGGCAAGTCGCCGCGAGCCGCGAGGTCGTCGAAGAACGCATCGATCGCCGCCGGATCGGCGAGATCGCAGACCTTCGTGTTGTGGCGGATCACCCGTGCGCCGTATTCCTCGAACGCATCGCCGATTGCCTTGCCGATGCCGCGCGTCGAGCCGGTCACGAGCGCGACCTTTCCGGTCAGATCGAATCTTTCCTTCAGCATATCGCCGTTCCCCTTTCTCACGACCAGCGACGGTCGTTCGACCATTCCCTGTCCCATTCCGCCGTGGGCGTCCACGGTGCGGGGAAGTCCGCGCAGGCCTGTTTCGCAATCAGGTCCTCGTTCAGTTCGTCGATGCCCAGACCGGGCTTCGTCGGCACGTCGATGAAACCGCCCGCGTAGGAGAGCGCCGGCTTCACGAGATCGCCCCACCACGGCACATCGACCGAATGGAGTTCGAGCGCCATGAAGTTGCGCGTCGCGGCGGCGACGTGGACGGCGGCGAGACAGGCGATCGGGCTTTCGGCCATGTGGATGTTCATCTGGACGCCGTAGTCCTCGGCCATGTCGCCGATCTTCTTCGTCTCGGCGATGCCGCCCGCCGTGAGGAGGTCCGGGTGGACGACCGCGAGCGCATGGGATTCGAGGAGCGGCTTGAAGTCCTCCTTCAAGTAGATGTCCTCGCCCGTCCCGAGCGGCGTCGTCGTCGCGGCGTGGAGCTGCTTCCACTGCTCGACGTTGCGCCACGGCAGGACGTCCTCCGCCCACGAGAGGTGGTACTTTTCAAGGCGGCGCAGGAGCTGCACGGCGTCCTCGTAGGGGATGTGGCCCAGATGGTCGATGGCGATCGGCACGTCCCAGCCCACCACGTCGCGGACGTCGGCCATGTACTTCTCAAGGCAGTCGAGCCCCTTCTCCGTGATGTGGATGCCCGTGAAACCGTGCGCCGTGTTGAAGAGGTCGTACGCCTCGCCGCGCATTGCGCGCGGGTCGATCGAGCCGTGCGGGGTCTGGACGACGTGCTTCATCTTGCGCATGTAGTCGAGGTAGCCCAGCGGCGCGATCAACGCGCCCGGCACGTTCATGACAAGTTCGATGCCGAGATCCATCTTCAGGAACGTGAAGCCCATCTCCATGCGGGCCTTGAGCGCGGCGCCCATGTCGCGTCCGCCGCCCTCGGAATCCGTGTCGCAATAGCAGCGGATGCGGTCGCGCCACTTGCCGCCGAGAAGCTGCCACACGGGCACGCCCCACGCCTTGCCGCAGAGATCCCAGCAGGCGAGTTCGATTGCGCAGACGCCGCCGGCCTGGCGCGAATCGCCGCCGAACTGCTTGATGCGGCGGAAGATCTTCTCGACGTTGCAGGGATTCTCGCCGAGGATGCGGCTCTTGAGCATGGCCGCGTACGTGCGCGAACTCGCGTCGCGCACTTCGCCGTAGCCCACAAGGCCCTGGTTCGTGTAGAGCTTCAGCAACGTGCAACGCTTCGGCGCGCCGTCGATGTCCGCGAACCGCATGTCGGTGATCTTCAGCGTCGCGGGATTGATTTCGTTGATGTTCATTCTGTTCTGCCTTTTATTTCACGTCGACGAGCTTCGTCTGCACCTTGCCGTCCGCGCCCTTCCACGTCAGACGGTAGCGGCCCCTGAAACCACGGAACGCGACCTTCCCGTTCGCATCGGCCTTCACGGTCGTGCGCGTCTTCCATTCGCGGTTCACAAGGTCGTCCAACGCGAAGTAGGCCGTCTTCGGGCGCATGTCGCGCGTGAAGAGGCCGCTGATGGACGGTTCGCCCGGCGCCCCGCAGTCATCCACCACGTTCCACCACGTGATGCCGTTCATCTTCTCCACGGCGAACCAGGCGCGATAAAGGTCGCGCAAGATGATGGCCTGCACCATTTGCCCACGCGACGAGTTGTCCGGCGCCGTGATCGTGATTTCGGAGAGATGGATCGGCTTGCCCGCTTTCGAGAGAAGCGCGAACCGTGCGGCGATGTTTTCCGGACGCAGGTGGCCAGGGCAGCGGCCGGCCGCGATGTTGACGGATTCCGCCGGATTGAAGAGGTGCATCTGCGAACCCACGACGTCCACGCGGACGCCGTTCTTCTCCAGATCCTTGATCTGGTTGAAGTAGTTCTCACCCATCGCGTACTCGTTGATGTTGAGCCACGCGGACTGCGGCAGATTCTCCTGCGCCGTCTTGAAGGCGTTGTAGCACAGGTCGCTCGCCGTCACGCCGTAGCGCGGACTCCGCTGGAACGGCTTGCCCGTGACGGACGTGCCGTGAAAGTCTTCGGCGGACTCGTTGCACACGTCCCAGCTCTGCACACGTGTCCCATACTTCTGCGCAATCTGCTTCACGCGGTTGAACGTGAATTCGTTCAGCTTCGCAAAATACGTCGGGCAGAGCTTCGCCACCTCTTCCTCGGACAACTTGGCGAACACCTCGCGCCAGGCATTCGGCCAGGACGCCGCCCCATGACTATCGCGCCCAAAGTCCTTCACGCCCATCGGCTTCCGCCAATCGCGCGGCGGCATCTTCACGCCGCTCGCCGCTTCAAGGGCGTCCTTCTCGGACTGCGGACAGAACTCGTCCCAGAGCCACGTGGGCGTCTGCCATTCATTGTTGCCCCAGCAGAGCGGATGGCCGTGGATGCGCAGCCCGCGCGTCCGCAGGAACGAAATCACGGGATCCGTGGCCGGGCGTCGCCAGTGCGGCTGGTCTTTCGGCTGCGGACAGGCGTTCCAGAACTCCTCCGTGTCGCGGTAATCCTCCTGAAAACGCACCTGCCCCTGATAGGGTTCGAGCGTCTTCCAGTAGAACGCCACGGTGGCGGAATTGAAGAGCGTCCCGTAGAGCTCCTTGTAGCGGTTGTTCCACTCGGTCTTGCCAAGCTGGTTGAAGTTGAAGATGTGCGCACCGAAGAAGAACGCATGGGAGACCTGCTCCACCTTCACGTCCGCGCCCGCCGGAACGCCCAGCTCCCCGGCAAAATCCGCCTTGCGGTACTTCTCGATGTCCGCATCGATCTTCGCCTGGACGCCATCGTTCCACATCGCCCAATACGCACTGGACACCGCCGCACGGTCGACCTTGAACGCCGCCGAGGCCGTGAGCGCCGCCGAGGCGGCAACCACGAGAAAGAGACTCTTCGTTTTCATTTCATCCTTTCGTCTAACTGATCTTCAACAGTGGCAGTATACCATTTCCGCACATGG
>CAZTHR010000143.1:0-5772 GCA_964613265.1 uncultured Lentisphaeraceae bacterium
TCGCTGGAATATTGAACGGCACGACGCCGCTCGTCCGCCTCAAAAATTGAAACGTTGAAAGGGATGTTATGACCGTTCTCGGCATACTCGTACTTGTGCTTCTGTTCGCCACGCTGACGTTGGCGTTTCTATTGATCAAAGCCAAAGGACACCCGGATGAAAGCATCGCCGAAATCCAGCGTCTGACAGCCGCGCTCGAACAGGAGAAATGCGTCGCCGCCACGAAAGAGGAGGCGTTTGCCGCCCGCCTGTCCGAGAAGGACGACGCATGTCGCCGCCTTCTCGCCGAAAAAGACCGCGCGTGCGCCGAAGCGATTGCGGCGCGACAGAAGGCGTGCGATGAAATCCTGGCGGAACGCGGCGAGGCCCTCACGCGAAAGGACGCGGACTGCCAGAAAGCGCTTCGCGACAAGGACGCCGCCACCGAACGCCTCATGGCCGAAACGGAAAAGAAATTTGCCGAAGCGATCAAAACCCTCCGGGAGAACTTCGGCAATCTCGCGGCCGCCAAGATGAAAGAACAGCAAGGCGATCTGACGGCGTTGAACAAGACGCAGATGGAACAGGTCGTGAAGCCGTTGCGTGAACAGTTGTTCCGCCTTCAGGAAATCACGCAGAAAGCGCAGGACGAAAATGCCTCGCTCGGCAAATCCATGAACGACCATGTCGAGGCCATCGGCAAAATCGCCGGCAGTCTGAACCACGTCGCCGAAGCCCTTTCGTCGAACACACGCTACCAGGGGCGCAAGGGCGAAGACATCCTGGCGGAGAAACTGCGACAGGCCGGCTTGGAGGAAAACGTGAACTTCTTCCTCCAGACCGGAACCGACAGCGACCGCCCCGACGCGCAGGTCTGTGACACCGAGAATCGCTGGCTCATCATCGACAGCAAGGTCAGCCTCACCGCGTACATGGAGTACATGGACGCGAAGGACGAAAAGACGAAATCGGAAAAACTCGCCGCGCACGTTGCAAGCGTACGGCAGAAAATCGACCAGCTGGCGAAGAAGAAGTACCCGAAAGTCTTTTCAGAGGAACACAAAGAGCGGAACTATCTGCCGATCACCGCCATGTTCGTGGCGTATGAGGCCCCGCTCATGTCCGCGCTCCAAGCCGAACCGTCCCTCTGGCAATTCGCCGCCCAGAACAACGTCATCCTCATCACGCCGCTCACGCTTCTCGCCTACCTCCGCCTCGTGTACCTCGCCTGGCAGCATGAGAAGGAAGCCCGCAACCAGCAGGCGATCGTCGACACCGCGCGCGAACTTCTGAAACGCACGAACGACTTTCTGAAGACGTTCGAGGAGATCGGCGAGACACTGGAACAACTTCGAGGCACGTACGAAAAAGCGAGGGGCGTCTTCGTTGACGCCCCCCGTGCGCACACCATCGCCAATTCCGCGCGGAAGCTGATCGATCTGCATGTGCGCCTTGAAAGCAAGAAGGGCAAGCGCATCGAGCGGGCGGATTGCCTCAAAACCCCCGAGGAAGACGCGGACTCCGCGTTGCCGCCGCCCGCCCCTTGCCCCGCTTAACCGATTTCGATTCTGCGCGCTTTCGTTTCTGCGCGTTTCTGCACGGTCACGCGCAGAACGCCGTTTTCAAGCGCGGCCTTGATGGACGTGAGATCCGCCATTTCCGGCAGATCCACGCTGATTGCGTAGTTGGCCCGCTCGAACTCGGCGAGAACTTCCTTGAATCCCGCCGGATTCTGGTACTTCGTGTGCGTCTTGAGCGTCAGCGTACGCCCCTCGCAGTGAAGATCGGCGTCGCCCTTCCCAACACCGGGAATCGCAAACGTCAGTTCATAGTCGTCCGGGCGTTCGTTCAACGTCGCCGTCGGTACCACATATTTTTCTTCGTTCATTTCAAATCTCCTTTCATTCAAACGTTCGACACTTCCGTTAGTCCGCAATCGCGATGCGATGCGCACCCGCCGCTTCCGCGCGCGGCAGTTCAATCCGCAGGACGCCGTTCGTGAACTTCGCGGCCGCCTTGTCGGCGTTCACGCGGAACGGCAGTTCCAGCCGCCGCCGCCACGCCGGTTCCCGCGTTTCGGGCGCACCGTTCTTGTCCACCACCACGTCCGGCTTGTCGGCCACCACCACCGCCTGCTGCTCCAACGTCAACTCGACGTCTTTCGCCGTCTTGCCCGGCAGTTCAAGATCGATGATGATCGCATTGTCGTCCAGATAGACGTTCACCGGCGGGAAACGCCCCGCCGCGCGCGCCCGCGCACTCTTGAACACACGGCTGTCCGTACCGAACAACTCATCCAAGATTCCCCACGGATTCATGCAGTTTTGCGTATTCATCTTTTTGTTCTCCTTACTTGTTTCCGTCCGGCCTTCCCAATCTCCAGCCTTGGGGCCACAGATCCGAATGTCGGACGTTTGCCTCATTAAAAGCACACGCCGTGCCAACGTGCACACCTTCGCAACCAAATGGCATCTATGCGCCAACATGGCACACTTGTTCACAAATCGCAACCAAAAGACACAATCAACCCTTGGTATTCTGTGATGTGGCACAGTTTTGTTTCACCGATATTTTCCGTTTATTTCATTTTAAAAACATTCCAAATACAATAAAACTACAACTTATACCTTGATTCCAGTTCATATTTTTCGATAAAATGGCCGCGTTGACACATTCAGGGCATTTCGCCCCTCACTTCAATAGAAAGGATCGTCTCATGTTGGCAAAATGCTATTCGGGTGCCGTGTGTGGCGTTGATGCGCGAACCGTCGAAATCGAGGTCTGTTCGTCGGACGGCGCACCGCAGTTCGCACTGGTCGGCCTCCCGGACCAGGCGGTCAAGGAGGCAAAAGACCGCGTCACGCAGGCGATCTGGAATTCTCGTTTCAAGAAAATCGAGGCGAACATCACGGTCAACCTCGCACCGGCGGACGTTCGGAAGGAAGGCCCTGTATTCGACCTCCCGATCGCCATCGCCCTACTGGCCGCCACGGGCAAGATTCCCGTCGGCGACTTGGCGGACTACGCGCTCGCGGGCGAACTCGCGCTCTCCGGCGCCGTGCGGCGCGTCCATGCCATCCTCCCCATCGTCCTTGAAATGCGCCGCATCGGGAAAAAGGCCATCCTCGTACCGGCCGAAAACGCACAGGAGGCCTCCATTGTCGAGGGAATCGACGTCTATCCCGTCCGCACGTTGCGCGAAGCGGCCGACTTCCTCGCGCACACGCTCTCCATTCCACCCGTCTATTCGGATCTCGCCGCGCTTGTGGCGAACGGCCAAGATTTCGCCGAAGACTTCCAGGACGTGAAGGGCCAGGCCACCGCGAAACGTGCCATTGAAATTGCCGTCGCGGGCGGTCACAACCTGCTGATGATCGGTTCACCCGGATCCGGCAAGACGATGCTCGCGCGTCGCATTCCCTCCATCCTTCCGCCGCTTTCACCGGAGGAGGCGCTTGAGGTAACGCGCGTCCACTCTGTGGCGGGCGAACTGAAAGTACGCGAAGCCCTCATCACACGCCGCCCCTTCCGTGCCCCGCACCACACCGTGTCGGACATCGGTCTTCTCGGTGGCGGTACGCATCCCGTCCCCGGCGAAGTCTCTCTCGCCCATCGCGGCGTCCTCTTCCTCGACGAGTTTCCCGAATTCAAACGATCCGTCCTAGAAGTCATGCGCCAGCCATTGGAGGACGGGCACGTCTCCATCTCCCGCGCCGCCGCCGCGTGCGATTTCCCGTCGCGTTTCATGCTCGTGGCGGCCATGAATCCATGCCCTTGTGGATATTCGGACGACCCAAAACACGAATGCCGCTGTTCGCACCGCCAGATCACCGCCTACCGCAACCGCATCTCCGGCCCGCTTCTCGATCGTATCGACATCCAGCTGAGCCTTCCCCCCGTCCCTGTGGACGAACTCATCGACGCGCCGCCGGGCGAGCCCTCCGCCGCCATCCGTACGCGCGTCCTCGCCGCCCGCGCCATCCAACGCCAACGCTTTGCCGAGACGCCGGACGTCCTCTGCAACGCCGATATGCGAACGCGCGATCTCGCCCGCCACTGCCGTATGGACGCCACCGCGCAGAAGCGTCTGCGGATGCTCATCTCCGCGCTTGACCTTTCCGCCCGCGCCTACGACCGCGTACTCAAAGTCGCACGGACGATTGCGGATCTGGCCGGCTCGGAAACCGTCTGCGACGAACACGTCTTCGAGGCCTCCACTCTCCGCGAACTCGACCGTTCCTACTGGGGATGACGCCGTGCTGGCTGTCAAGAACAAGACCATCCTCCACCTCGTTCTCGCCGCCGGGCTTCTCATCCTCGGCGAACGGCTCGGCTTCGCCTTGTCTCCCTTCGCCCGACTTTGGCCCATTGCCGTGTCCGTCACGGGTCTCGTCGCCCTCGCCGTCGTCGGTTGGCCGCGCATCACCCGAATCGGAATACCGCTCCTGCTTGTCCTAATCGGTATCGTCCTGGCCCTGCGCACAGATCTCCATCGGACGCGTCTGCTGGAAAACTCGACCACGTTCGACCTCCCGGTAGAAAGCGACGTGGAGACATGGCGCGAACGGAAGACCGGCACCTGGCGCGCCGTGTTCGGCTCCCATGTCGGACCGCTGCCGTTGAAAGTCGTCCTGCGGACGAACGCCCGTGAGACAGCCCCTCGTATCGGCGAAGTCTGGCGCTGTATGGGCCGCATATCACGCAAGGAACGCCATGGCAACCGCTTCGCCCCCCGCAGCTTCTGGGTTGGCGAGCCGCGCTTCGCCCAGCGCATCGCCGCCGCCCCCACGTTCTCCGCCGTCGCCCTCTATACGGCCTGTGGCGACGAATTTGCCAAGCGCCTGTCCGCCGGACTCGACTGGAGCCGCGAACTGGCCTCTCTCAATCAGGCCATCCTCCTCGGTCGCCGCGCCGGTCTCTCGAAAGAGAAACGGCAGATGTTCGCGGATGCCGGAACCGTCCACGTCTTCGCCATTTCCGGTCTACACGTCATGGTCGTGGCCTATCTGTTTCAAACGCTGCTCGAACGCCTGGGCGTCTCCGCCACATCCCGTAGTCTCCTCGTGATTCCACTCGTCTGGGCCTACACCGTCCTCACGGGCACACGCCCCAGCGCCGTCCGCGCCGCGCTCATGGCCACCTTCTGGATGGCTGCGCCGCTGTTCGGCCGTCGCCCGAATTCGCTCGCGGCGTGGTCGTGGACGGCGTTGATTGTCTACGGTCTCGCCCCCGAACGGGTATTCGATCTCGGCTGTACGCTCTCGTTCGCCGTCATGTTCGGCATTGTCGCGTGGATTGCCTGGGCCAGCCGGTTCAAGCCTCTTTTCCACCAGGAAGATCCGCTCCGCCGCCAAACGTTCTTCAGTGAATACGGCGCCGCCAACGGTTTTCTTTCCCGTTTCGGCGTCTCGTTCGCCGCCTGGCTGGCGGGCGTCCCCATCACGGCGGCGACGTTCGGTCGCGTCACGCCCGGCGGTCTGTTGGCGAATCTTGTCGTTGTCGTGTGCGCCGACTGGATGGTGAAGGTTGGTATCGGCGGAATACTCGCAAGTTTCGTCTGCCTCCCGCTCGCCGCCCTGCTCAACAACGTCGCCGCCGCGCTCACATGGACGATGACCGCCGTCTCCGCACGTGTCGCCGCCTTGCCGCTCGCTTCATTCGACGTCAAGCCCTGGACACTCACGCAGTGCCTCCTTTGGTACGGCGCCTGGGCGGTGGCGTTCCTGCTCTTCGGACATTTCCGTCGCCCGAAAATTTCCACCGCCCACACGTGGTGGTAGGCGTGTCCTAATG
>CAZTHR010000144.1:0-5751 GCA_964613265.1 uncultured Lentisphaeraceae bacterium
TCTCTGTGCCGTGTCCGCGTTCATGGCCACGTGATTCTCGAAATCACTTTGGATTTAGAGGATGACGATGAGAAACGCCACGAGGATGAGAATAAATGCCCAAACGCGATGCTTCGGGCGCACGGTGCTGGGCTGATCCGTTACGTCCGCTGGAAGCGTCCGCCCCAACATCTTGTTCAGCCCGCGAAAGGCCGGCGGAAGACGATTCTTGTCGGTCAACAACACCACGGCAACGACAAGCAAGGCGACGACCAAAACGAAGCGATACGGATAGAGCGTGGCGTACACGGAACAGTCCTCTCAAACAAAACTAGAAACGATCGGGCAGCGGCTTGCGCCGCGCCAAGACGGCGGACAGAGCCAAAAAGACGAGCGGTACGGCGAGGGCGTCGCGCACGAGCGAAACGAGAAGCGCCCGACGTTCGATACACGTGTCCGTCGCCAGATCCGATATGGGCGTGGCCGCCGTCGCAGCGGACGTCGCGTCCTGGACCGCCCGCGCGAACGCCAGACCGATCCGGTTGGCCAGCGACGTCCCCAATTCGTCCGGGAACTGTTCAACGACGCCCGGCGCCATGAGGGCCACCGTCGCGACAACCAACGCCGTAAACACGGCCACGGGGCGGGAAAGCGCGGACGAAAGAAAGAGTCCGAACGCCGCCAGCAACGCCACCGTAGCGAACATCTGAAGCGAAGCCCTGAGCAGATTCCAGCGAAACGCATCGGCGGGATTCAAAAGCTCCAAATCGCGGCGCGGACGCAACATCACGCTTTCCGTACCCGTGTTCGTAAAGGACAGACCTTCGCCCGTCGCCTCCGGCAAATCAGATGCCTTCGCAAGCGGGAGCGTCAGAACGCTCTGCGTGGCGTTCGAGACGACGGCCGCGTTCGCGCCCCAGACGAAACGGCCGCGCAACGGCGCACGCAATTCGTAAGCGGTCGCGAAACGGACGCGCACCAGCGTCTGGCCGTCGTCCCGTACCGCATCCGCTGGGAACGGCCAGTTCACGGACGCGCCGGCCGCAACGACGTCGTAGCGGTCGCTCTCCTTGCTCGCAAGCAGAGCCAGCACCGTAGAACGTGGCGCTTTCTTGACGCGCTCCGGCGTCTTGGGATCTTTCAGATAATCCTCTAGCAAATCGTGCGCGACCACGGCCGCCGATGGCAACGCGGGACGGACGTGGTGGAAACACGCCGGCGCGTCGGCCAGGCGGACGCCCGTCAAGACGGCGTTGAACCCCAATGCACACGCCCCCACGGCACAGAGCGCCAGCCACTTGCCGCAGGCAATTGAAAAAGCCGACACGGGCCGGACGATGGACAGCGCCAGACGGGACGCTTCGCGATCACGCGCGAAGAGACCGCACGCACAGGCCAGCAACGCAAGGCACGTAAACAGAAAGACCGATCCGGGTACGACGCGGACGAACATTTCGCGCCAGCCGTCCGCCGTGCCGTTGGCACGCACAAGGGCGGGCAGCAACGCATGATCCAACACCGTCGCCAGCAACAGGACGAGCAAGACATGGCCGCGCACAAGCGTCCGCCAGGCGAGGAGGAACGACTGCCTCATTTCACCCCCACCGTCTCCGCGAAGAAATCTTCCAACGGCACACGCGGATGGTCGAACGCGACCGTGCGTCCGAAACGATCCGACAACTCGGCGGCGAACGCCGTCGCCTCCGTCTCGGCCATGCCCGGCACCGTGAACCGCGCATCCTGCGTCCGCGTCAGCAAATCCGCCGTCCGTCCAAACGCCGCCACGCGCCCCTTGGCGAGAATCGCGATTTTCGTACAGACGTCTTCCGTATCGCCGAGCAGATGGGACGTCATCAGAACCGTGACGCCCTTCTGCGCCAACGTGCGAATCAAATTCTTGACCTCGCGCGTTCCGATGGGATCCAGACCCGACGTCGGCTCATCGAGGACAAGCAGTTCGGGATGGGACACGAGCGCGGACGCGAACGCCACGCGGCGGGCCATGCCTTTCGAAAAACCGCCGACGGCGCGGTTCGCAACGTCGGCCAACCCGACCTGTTCCAACAACTCCGCCGTACGGCGGCGAGCCGTCTGCGTGTCCAACCCCGCCAACCCCGCGTAATAGCGCACGGTCTCACGCGCCGTCATGAACGGATGCAGATACGAAAGTTCGGGCAGATAGCCCAATCGTGCACGGGCGGCACGGGCGCGCGGCGACAGACCAAAGAGGCGGATTTCGCCCGCCGACGGCGCGAGGAGGCCGAGCAACATCTTGATCGTCGTGGACTTGCCCGACCCGTTGGGCCCCAACAGCCCGAACACGTCGCCCCGCGCAACCGTCAGGTCGAGTCCGTTCACGGCCTCCGCCACAGGACGCAACCAGAAATCGCGGAAGACCTTCTTGACGCCTTTGAGTTCGACGACGGGTTCGCTCATGGAATTTCCCTTCTCGACAACAGACACGATCCGACAATCAACCAGAAAACCGTCAGCAGACACGCGGCGGCCACCGCCGTCCACATCTCGCCCACTGCGGGTTGTCCGCCACCCGCCAGACGATCGACGAGCCAAAAACGGGAGATGTCCGGCAACAACGCCCGCACCGGCGCGATGAACGACAGCAAGACCGATCCCGCCACCAAGGCGGACACAACGGCCGGTTTCAAACAGACGGACAACGCCGCCGCCAACGCAGTGAACACCAGGCACGCACACGCCAGCACTGCCAACGGTGGCAAAACTTTCCAGGACACGAACGCCGCCGCGCCCGGAATCAACAGCATCCCCGCCAACCCCAGCGGCTGAACGCCCGCCAGCAACAAACTCGCACTGACGCAAAACCGGCAACGCCCAAACCTGTGCGCCGCCGCCGCGCCCAGCAACGCCAAGACAATCCCCCCGAGTTCAATCAGCAACCCCGGCCGCCAGACATGGGACGACGCACCCAAGGCCGCCAGACGCGCCCCGGCCTCCGCCGACAACAACGCCGTCAGCGCCGCCGCCGACACGCCGATGCAAAAAACCGCGAACGCCGCCATCACACCCGCCGTCCGAGCGCAGAAAAAAAGCGGTCGCGGCACGGGCCGAGCCAACGCCGCCGCCGCCGTGCCGTTCTCGATTTCCCCACCCACGGCCCGCACGGCCGCCGTCGTCACGAACGCCAACCCGAAAACGAGTAAAGCGGAAAACCCGCACTCTCGCGCCAAACGCCCGGCTTCGCCGAACTGATGGTAGTGGAATACGGGAATCAAATGCACCGTGGCCATCGCCACGAGAAAGAGAATCACAGAAAGCGGTTCGGCCAACGCCTGAAGCGCGGCCGAACGCGCGAGTGCCCAAAAGCGACGCATCTGCGCCGTTCCTACAGCGAGATGACGTACGACGTGTTGGCGTTGGCCTCCTGTCCGTCCGGCGCAATGCCTTCCTTGCAGAAGAAGTAGACCAACGTGCTGATGACCAGCAACGCGGCAATCGACGTGACGAGAGACATCGCCGCCACCCAGGTCGGCACACCAGCGGACTTCGCGCCACCGCCCGCCGCCGGTTCGGCGCCAAGCGTCGGCAAATCCGGAATGTCCGCAATGTCGGCCACATCCGGCACCGCGTTCTCAGCCGGCGCCGCACCCATCGTCGGCGCAGGCGGCTTGACGCCCATGGCCGGACGATGAAGCTTGAGCGTCCGCTTCTGCGTGACAGACGGCGCGGGTTCAGCCGCCGGTGCGGCGGCCGAGTCGGGCGTCGCCGGCGCTTCCGCCGCCGGAGCCGCCGGGGCGGCCTCCACCGGCGCGGGCGCGGCCGGCTTGAGCGGCTGCGGCTTGAGGTCGGTCGGACGGCGCAGACGAATCGTCTTCAACGGCGTGGCGGCCGGAGCCGCGTCCACGCCAATCGCGGATTCAAGGGAGATACGCGAGGTTTTCGACTTCGCGGCCTGCTGCTGCGCAGGCGTCAGAATCCCCTCGGCGATGATGCCCGTCTTGCGCAGAACGGCCTGAGCCGGAATCGGTCCCGTCACGGACTTAAGGTTCTGCGTGGCCTTCTTCGGCGCGGCGGCAGCCGGCGCAACAGGCGCAGGCGTCACGGGCGGACGCGCACCTCCGACCACGGGCTTGTGGATCATCGGCTTGCGGATGACCGGTTTCAAGCGAACCGTGGCCGCAGGCGCGGCGGGAGCAGCCGGCGTGGCAGGTGCAGCCGGAGCCGCAGGTGCCGACGCCTCGATCGGCGCGGGGACCTTCGGAGCAAACGGCGTGGCCTTGGGCGGAATCGCAGTCGCGCCCTCGTCCGGGGTAATCGGCGTCATCACAGGTTCATCAGCCATGTCAAACCTCCTGTTGAATCGGATTCAAAATCAAACGGCCATCACTTCGGCCTCTTTGGCCTTGAGTTCGGCGTCGATTTTCGCGATGCCGTCGTCCGTGGCCTTCTGCACTTTCTCAAGCCCCTGCTTGAGGTCGTCTTCGGAAATCTTCTTGTCCTTTTCCAGCTTCTTGAGCGAATCGTTCGCATCGCGACGGACATTGCGCATCGCGACCTTCTGGTCTTCGGCCTGGCGCTTCGCAAGCTTGACGATTTCCTTGCGGCGCTCCTCGTTCAGCTCGGGAATCGTGATCCGCAGCACCTTGCCGTCCGTCTGCGGCGTGACGCCGAGATTGGCCGCGAGAATCGCCTTGTTCATTTCAGGCAACACCGTGGGGTCGAACGGCGTGATTTTGATCTGGCGGGCTTCCGGGGTCGAAATCGTGCCCAGCGACTTGATCGGCGTCGGCGCACCGTAATAGTCCACCTTGATGCCGTCCACCAGCGCGGGCGAAGCCTTGCCCGTGCGGAGACCCGCGAACTGCGCCTTGAGCGCGTCGAAACTCTTGGCGATCTTCGCCGTGGTGTCGTTCAGAACTTCAGCAACCGTTTCCATTGTCTTTCCTAACTCCTGATCTTGAAGCGTTCTCGATTTCTGACTAAGCTCGTTTCTTGTTCGTCTTCCGGACGGCGGGCGCGTTCGCCCCGTCGCTCACCAACGTGCCGACAGCCTCGCCCTTCACGACGCGCTCCAGCGCATCGCCGTCGAAGAAGTCAAACACGATAATCGGAATGTCGTTGTCCATGCACAACGCGAACGCGGCGGAATCCATCACCTTCAGACGCTTCTCAAGCGCCGTCTCGTACTTGAGGAAGCCATAGCGCGTGGCCGCAGGATCCTTCATCGGATCCGCCGTGTAGATGCCGTCCACCTTCGTGGCCTTCAACAGCGCGTCCGCACCGATCTCGCTTGCACGCAGCGCCGCCGCCGAATCCGTGGAGAAATAGGGGTTGCCCGTACCGCCCGCGAAAATCACCACACGCCCCTTCTCGAAGTGGCGGATGGCCTTGCGCTGGATGAACGGCTCGGCAAGCTTCGGCATGTCAATCGCCGTCATCACGCGCGTGGGCACGCCAATCTGCTCCAACGCGTTCATCATCGCAAGCCCGTTGATGATCGTGGCCAACATGCCCATCGAATCGCCAACGACGCGGTTGACGCCGTTCTTCGTGCCGGACAATCCACGGAAGATATTGCCGCCGCCAAGGACGATGCCCACCTCCACGCCAAGACCATGGATTTTCTTGACGCGTTCGGCCATGAACGCCAGACGCGATGCATCGATCGAATCGCCGGTTTCGCGATTCCGGAGAACCTCTCCCGAAAGTTTCAGAAGGATTCGTTTGTATTTGAGTTTCTTCTTCACGGTGTGAACATTCTACATTTTTCCACGCGCACATGCAAGCGGGAAAATA
>CAZTHR010000145.1:0-5615 GCA_964613265.1 uncultured Lentisphaeraceae bacterium
TCTTCGGCGGCGAGGACGAAGACGGGCGATGGTACACCGGCCACGCCGTCGCGCAGGGTCGCGAGATACGCGCCATAGGACGCCGGCGTTTCATCCGGCTCCGGACGACGCAGACCGATAAATGAAACGGCCGCATCGGACGAACGCTCCCGAATCGTCTCCCAAAAGGGTCGCCCGTCCGATTCAAGCACGCGGTCGACCGCATGAATGCGAAAGCGGCGCAAGAGTTCGCCCAACACGCGCCGCCCCTCTTCGGGCGTCCGCCGTTTGACAATCATGTTCGCGCGGATGCCGGACGCGCCGCGCCAGCGTTCGCCACGTTCGAGCAGCAGCCCGAGCGCCAGCATCAACGCGCCGTTGGCGTTCTGTCCGCGCCACCAGATGTCGACATACCCCTTCTCGGCCGGCTCCGCGTCGCGATCCATCACAATCGCATTCCGCCGCTGACGCACGACGAGCATCAGCAACGCCGCGAACGCCTCCATGTTCCGCAACGCCGGCGTTCCCAACATGAGCGTATTCGGCACGATCGGCCCGAACCCGTACGTCCGCACAAGTTCCGCCATGCCCGCGTATTCACCCGAAGACGGCAACAGGCGCACATACGCCGACAGACCGATCTTTTCCGCCGAGCGGCGGACGGAATCGCGCAGTTCTTTTTCGCGGGTCGTTCCGCCGAGACCTTCGGGCAGAATCGACGCCAGCGTCACGAGGCTGCGGCCGCCCGAAATCTCCCGCGCAAATTCAAGCATCGGCATATTGGGAATCGGCAACTGCGTCATCACCAGCAGATTCGGCCGCCAGTTCCGTTCTTCCGATCCGCCCCGCTGGAGGCGGTTGAACGCCCAACGGACGCCCGCCATGACAAGCCCCGTGCGCATGTCGCCCCACTGCGCACGCAACTGCCGTCGCTTGATCCACCAGTAAATGGCCAGTTCGCACACGAGCGCCACAAACGTCCAGCCAGGGCTGATCATGAACATCGCGCCCAGACACCCCACGAACCCCACGAAGGAGAACACCGGCCGCACACGGAACGTCGGCCGCCACGAGGGATTCGACATCACCTCCTCAAACGCGGCGGAGAGGTTCAGAAGACCGTAGGTCGAAAGGTAGAAGAGCGTCAGCACGGGCGCGATCACGTTGATGTCGCCCAGCCAGATGCAGACCGCCGCCACGGCGGCGCAGAGCAGCGCGGCCCGGCGCGGCTCGTCCGTCGCGCCACGACCACAGCCGATGAACGCCGGCAACACGCGATCCCGCGCCAACGCCTGCACCACGCGCGGCGCACAGAGGAAACTCCCCACGGCGCTCGACAGCGTCGCCGACCAGACGCCCAGCAGAATCGGAAATTTCCACCGTGCACACTTCTGGAGAATCATCGTATCCGTCCGCAAAACGGCCGTATCCGACACAAAGTGGTACAGCACGATGGGCACCGCCATGTAGATGACGTAGCTCACGGCCACGGCGGCCAACGTGCCGCGCGGAATCGATCGTCCGGGATCTTTTAAGTCGCCCGACATTCCCACACCGGAGAGAATGCCCGTGACAGCGGGGAAGAAGACGGCGAAAACAGGCCAAAATCCCAGCGCCGGTTCCACGGACGCGGCATCCGGCGGCGGCAGATCCGACGGTGTCCCGCCCACGAAAAACGAGACGAGCGAGAACGCGATCGCCCCCATGATGAAGTACTGCGATTTGAGCGCGAGATCCGCCGACAGCGTGGACACGAGCGCGAGAATGCCCAACGTCACCAAGCCCACCACGCGGGGATCCCAGCCCGCGACGAACGGCAGTTGCGAATCGACGAGCGCCTCGGCAAAACCCGACACGTAGAACGCCACGCCAATCGTCTGCGTCAGCGCGAGGGGAATGCCGAACGCCGCACCCGCCTCCGCGCCGAGCGAGCGCGACAGCATGAAATAGGCGCCGCCGCCCTTCATGCGCATATTCGTGGCCAGAGCCGAAATCGAAAGCCCCGTCAAAAACGTGATGACACTGCCGATCGTCACGATGACGAGCGACGTGAACAGTCCCACGTGGCCGAGCATCCAGCCAAACCGCAGGTACATGATCACGCCGATGATCGTGAGGATACTGGGCGTGAAGACGCCTTGGAACGTCCCGAATGCGTACCCGCCCACCGAGATCCGCCGCGCTCTCTTCATTCGCCTTTCGCCGCCTCCGTCACTTCATAAAGGACGCCCCGGCGCGTCACAACGGTGTCTGGAGGAGACATGCGGTAACGATGAAATGGACGCACCTCCCAGCACGTCGTACTGACGGCCTGGGGATTGCCCCCCCACGTGCAGTCGCTGAACTTCGTTGTGCCCGGCAGACGACCGTCCAACCACGCAAGCACAAACACGCCGGCTGTTTGGAAATCCACATAGACATAGGCGTGTGCGGGCAGCGTCCGTGCCACCTCGTTCATAAAGCGCACCGCCGAATCCTCGTCCTGTTTCCACGGATAGGCGAAATAGCGTAAATCGTCGCGAAACGGCAATGGCGCACGCTGCACCATCAACGCGCCCGCCCGCGCCTCGAAAGCATGGACGACGCCCATCGGCACGGCGATGGCGCAGCAGAACGTGCCCAACGCCCACAGATGGACACGCTTCACGTCCACCAACGCGGGCGCGAGCAACATCGTCGCGTAGAAAAGCGTCGGCAACAGGAACGTCGCCTGATCCGCCACGCGGTAGCGAACCCAGAAAAGAAAATGGACAGCAAACAACGCCAGCAGAAGAAGACGCTCGGGCGGCAGACGGCACGGCGCGCGCAGGAAACCGACGAGCCGCCGAACGCCCGGCATCCAACACGGCAACGCAAAACTCAAAGCCGCAAGACCAAAATTGAAGAGCGTCACCCGAAACGGCACCCCAACACGCCCCGCCACTTGTCCGCCGAACGGACCGACCAGAACACTCGCAACCGTCGCGCCGAAATCGCCGGACCGATACCACAAGTCGCCCGCCAGCAACAGCATCGGCGCCGCGCCGATCAACCACCCACCCGCCGCGCCCAATGCAAGGCAACACGCAAACGCGCGACGGGTTTTGAACGCCGCCGGCACAACGCCCTTGCCAACGCGGAGGCCGATCAGCGCACAGTAAATAGGCAACGAAAGGAGCGCAAAATTGTGGACACTGAAATGGAGGCCGTTCAGCAGGAAAAGCAGCGTTCCCGCCTCCAGACGATCTCGCCGCAGAAAGAGCAATGCCGCAAACAGTTCGCCCGCCGCGAACACAAGCGACAGCGTGTAGACCTCCGCCATGGACGACAACCACCACGTCATATGCGCACAACCAAGCGTCAACGCCGCCAGCGCCGCCGCTTTCACGCACGATGTCAGACGCCACGCGCAGAGAAAGGCCATCGCCACCGCACCCGCTGCGAACACGCCGCCCAATGCGTTAATAAACCACATACGGAAAGCGGTCGGTACGCAGAGCGACAGATAATGGCACAGTCCCACGTAGATGGGATGCGCCCCCACTAAACCAAATTTGGCACTGGTATACCGCCCCGCAATATCTCCCGTACGGATGCGTAGTTGAAAAATCCCCGAATCGCCCCACGACACGCCGCGCTGGGCGGTCAATACGTAGAGTAATAGAAAGCCAACGGCCAGCAACACCGCCGTGCAGATGATCGTCCGCCTAGTCACCAATGTTTTTGAGCACATAGTCGTATCCATACACAAGGTTTCGATAGCGCAGTTCGCCGGCGGAAGACCGCGTCAGTTCGGCCAACGGCGTTCCGTCGGGAAACGCGATGCGCCGTACTGCGCCGTCGTCGACGACCGACAGCCCCTTCCCCGCCGCACGACGCAATGCGTCCGTCGGCAAATTGATGAACGCCAAATCGGCGACGAGATATTCCGGCTCAAAGGAACGCGGAATCTGCGGGGCGCGTTCAAAACGGAGCGCATGGGGACGTGTGAGCGTAACGGTGGCGAGACGCAACTGCGGCGCAAGGAAAACAATCGTCGTCCGCGCACCGTCACCCTTCATCACGACTTCGGCGGCGAACGTCCGGTCTTGCCACGCGCCCTCGACGGATTGCACCGTCGTGCCCTTCACGTCGAGCAACGCCTCCACGAGCGGCGTCACGTCCAATGCGGCGGAGGAACGGAAACGTACAGCCGCCGGCCGTTCACGCACAACAACCGTCCGGCAGCCCGCGACCGCGAGCAGCGCAAAAAGAAACAGATTGATCAGATGTTTTTTCAAAGGCGAACCTCGTCGTTCGGACTTGTCCGTCCATAGTCTAACATAAATCCACCCGCTACATGAAAATCCATTGTTCCTTTTTACAATCCTATGACAATCGGCGGGGAGGGTCTGTGATATACTTTCAATCAGCTACGGCGATGTCATACACACCCCTCCCTCCCACACCAGCATCGCCGTAGTTTTTTTATTTCCCAATCGTCCAGGCGTCACGCCAAACGATTTCCAGCGTATCGCCCTTGAACGTGATGGGCAGCCAGACGTAGCGGCTGTCGATTTGGTTTTCGGGACGCCAGATGTCGAACATCGCCATGAAAAGCCCCGGCTTGCCGACAATCGGCTGGATATACGTGGACTGCGCCCCCCACGTGCGTTCAGGCCCGCAACCGTTTTGCGGATTGACACCCCGGCAGGGATTGCCAAGGTTTGTCCACGGCCCTTCCAGTTTCTCGGCCCGATAGAGACGCGCCGCGTTGGGTTTCCACCCCGTGCAGCCCGACCCGATCAGCCAATAGTACCCACCCCATTTACAGATGGCGGGCGCTTCCGTCCATTCCTTCTCCGCCACACGGAACCAACGGCCCGAATAGCCCAGATAGTCGGCGGTGAGTTCGGCGACATGGAGGGTCGAGTTGTACTCGGACGCGAACACGTGGTAGGCCGTGCCATCGTCGTCGACGAACAGCGTCATGTCACGCGCCATCTGTCCGTCCGCAAGATGCCCCAGGTACGGGATGTTTTTGCGGACGCGATCGCCCGGCCCACCCGATTCGTCGCCCAGCCGACGGGACGCCGCCAGCGCTTCGGGCGTTTTTTCTTCGGGACGGACATCCGTCGGCCAGTCGCCGGCGTTCGGCCGCAGGGAACGCAGGAAGGTGAACGGCCCTTCCGGCTTGTCGGCCACGGCAATGCCCGTCCGCGCCGCGCTGTAGCCCTTCCCC
The DNA here is from genome assembly GCA_964613265.1 of uncultured Lentisphaeraceae bacterium. Taxonomy (GTDB): domain Bacteria; phylum Verrucomicrobiota; class Kiritimatiellia; order RFP12; family UBA1067; genus RUG572. The sequence continues at coordinate 5,180 of CAZTHR010000145.1, forward strand.
TTGAGTTCCAAATGGAAGAACATCACGTACGTGCCGGACTTCGCGTTGCGGACGACCTTCGGACGTTCCAGCACACAGCCGTCCTCAATGTCGCCCGGCGCATCCGTCACGACAAGCGCGATGCCGCGATCGTTCCAATCGACCAAGTTCGTGGATGCGTAGGCGTGAACGCCCACGTGCGCCCGGTTGCCCGCGCGACCATAGACTTTATGCTCGCCGTACCACCAGTACGTGCCGTTGTCGTACATCATGCCACCGCCGTGGGCGTTGATCACATGCCCCGACGTGTCGCGCCACAGGTCACCCGAACGAATTTCGCCGGCGGCCCACGCCGCGCCGCCCATCAGCGACGCGGCACAAAAAAGAAGTGCTTTTTTCATGGCCACCAGTATAACACAACATCCGGGCGTCACCTGAAGATCAGGAGCGTCGGGTC
>CAZTHR010000146.1:0-5586 GCA_964613265.1 uncultured Lentisphaeraceae bacterium
TGCTTGCATTCAAGGACGGATGCCTCGTCTCCCGTTCGGCGCATTCCGGAATCCGCGTCTGGCAACGTCCGGCGGATCTCGCGCAGACGCGGCTGGGATGCGAACCTTCCGTCCCATCTGTTTTCCTCCGTGACGGCGCGGACGTGGTGGATTTTGCATTCCGCGTGGTGCCGTTCGCGGCGGAACCGTTTCCCGTCCCGCAGTTCGGCGACGCAGTGACGTCGGCGGCGCGACGCGCGTGTGCGCTTTTTCTCGGACAAGACGGCGTGGGCGACGATTTCTGGGTGGCGCGTGGTGAGTGGAACGACTTTCTTGTATTCGGTCGGCGTTTCGGTACGGACTGGCGGATTGGCGCGTGCACCGTAAAGGCAACAACTCTCACCGTCCGGTTCGAGGACTTCTGGCGTCGCATTCCTACCACCTGTCGTGCGTTCCGCTACGACCTTTTAGCGGAACGCGATCCGCAGACGCGGGACGTTCCGGAGACAATTGTGGACGGCCTCGTCTGTGAGACCGCGTGTGGGCTTGCGCCGGACGCCCGCGTGTGTGTGGATCTGGCGGACAACGGCGGATTCCTTTTTAATTTCAGGGTTCAGAACAGCAGGACATGACGATGACGGACGCGCATTTCCACAGAAACGTCTACGACACGTTTCTTTTGGTGGACGGACAGGAATTTCGTTTTCATGGGTTTCATCCGTGGCAGGTGGATGCGGCGGACGGGATGTTCGATTTGGCGTCCGTCCGTGCTGCGCTCGTGCGCGAGACGTCGGCCGGCGTGGGCGAAATTGGCCTCGACCGTCTGCACAATCGTACGATTTCCGATGCGCAACGTACGGCGTTTGTGGCGCAACTGGAACTCGCCGCTACATTCGGCCGCCCCGTCGTTCTTCATGGTGCGAAGTGCTGGGGCGAAGTCGTCAAGGCCTGCCAACCCTACGCGGGACGTATTCCCGCGTTTCTTTTCCACGGCTTTTCGCGGAGCGCAGGCCTGCTTCCCGACATCTTCGCGCTGAACGGATTTGTCGGCGTAGGCGCGGCCGTGCTCAACGACCACGCGGTGAACTATCGCGACCTCGTGAAAGCGCTGCCGTTGGATCGTCTGCTTGTCGAGACGGACGCCGATCTGGTCGCAGCCGACGCGCCGGACGTTGCGGCGATTTACGCGCAGGTGGCGGACGTACGCGGGACAACGGTGGACGCGCTAACTGCTGAGGTGACGGCGAATGCGCGGCGTTTCGTGGAGGCGTTGACATGACGCCCGCCGAACTGACGCACAAACTGCTCATCTCCTGGGGCGGCGAGGACGTTTTCAACAGTGCGCTCGTGGCGGCGAAGAAGGGGCGTGTGTTGCGGGCGGACTGGGATGACGCGCAACATCTGGCCTCCGGCGAATTCGCCCTGCCGAACGGCGTTGCGATGAAGACGGGATTCGTTCTTCAAGACGACGGACACATCTGGTCGAAGTGTCCCTGTCGCATGAACCAGGAAGGCGGTCTCGTCTGTCCGCACGTTGTGGCGATTGGCCTTTATCTGATGTGTCGCATGACGGATCCGGAAGCCGAGGAGAAATACCAGACCGAACAGCGGGCGGCGCGGCGCGTGGCGGCGATTGATCCCAACGCCTACATTCGGCGTTCGCCGCAAGGCGTTCCCATGAAAATGATTTTCAACTGGGGCAAGGATTTCGTGGAGGAGTTCTATGCGGACGGCGTTCGGGCGCGGCTTGAATTTCTGGATGCCGCCGGCCACCGCTACCGCCCCGAAGATCCGCGTCTGCGGCAGGGGAACGGCATTCGGATTTCCGAGAAGGCGGAGAATCTGCTGGGGGTACTGGAAGACATTTGCGAAGGGCCGGCCACATCGGAAATTCTGCTCAAACCGATTGACTTCCTAAACGTGCTCGACATCCGAAACAGCCAGCCATCCGTCGATTGCGTCCTCTGCGCGGAATACCTGGAGGAAAGCGGCGCGTTCATTCTTTTCCCCTGCGCGGAACTGTCCGCGTCCATCGCGCACATCGCGAGCAACGACCGCTTTCTCGTCCACGGTTCGCAGGGGTTCGTGTGGAGTCCGCCCATCGACCCGGCGCAGCGTCCGGCCGCGTTCTTCAAACTGAAGAAGGTGATGGCGGGGCCGTTCCAAAGCGTCTATCGGAAGGATGAAACGATTCCCCGCGAGGCGATGGCGTCGTTTCTTCGCGAGAATCTGCCCGTTCTCCGCCAGCAGATCGACGTGCAGTTGTCGCCGTCCGAAGACTTCTTCAAGTTCGTGCCGGACACGCCGACGTTCCGTCTCCATCTGACGGGTTCGCGGGCAACGCTGGGCGGTGACCTTTATGCCCGCTACGGGCACCAGGAGATTCTCTGCTGCGCGGCGATGTCTCCCAACGCCATCTGCCGGCCCGATCCCGACGACTTCCTCCTCTACCACGTGCGCAATCCCGACGCCGAACGCGCGGCGTTGGAGACACTGGTGCGCGTCGGATTCGAGAAGGGCGACGGGTCGCGCCTGTTCATCAGCGAACCGCGCATGGTGCTCAACATCCTCGGCGGCGTTGTGCCCGCGTTGCGTCGGCAGGGTTGGAAAGTGACGTTCTCGGAGCGGCTGGAACCCATCGTCGACGGTCTGCCGATGGTGTCGTCGACCGTCGCCGTGAACGACGGCCCCGCCGGGACGTTCGACGTCGGTTACGTGTTCGACGTGGACGGGCGAACGGACGTGACGCCGGCCGAAATCCAGGACGCGCTGAACCGGGGCGATTCCTACGTGATGAAGGGAGGACAGACGTATCTGCTGGATACGGACGCCATCACGTCGATGCGCAAGGTGTTTGAGGACTGCGCGGCGCGGCAAGGCGGCGCGGCGGCCGGACGCTTCCGCGTGGAAGGCGTTTACTCCGGCTACGTGCGCGGGGCGCTTGGCGCTCTCGGCGATGCGGTGGAACTCGCCGATGACGCGGCGCCGAACTGGCGCGAAACGTCGGCGCAACGGACGCGCGACGAACACGCGAAGTACGAAGCCGTCGATCTGGGGCCGCTTGAAGGGACGTTGCGTCCCTACCAGAAAGACGGCGTCTACTGGATGCGTTTCTTGGAGAAGAGCGGACTGTCGGGTCTGCTGGCGGACGAGATGGGTTTGGGCAAGACGCTCCAAACGCTGACGTGGATTTCACTGACGCGCACGGACGACGCGGCACGTGGCAAGCCGGCGCTCGTCGTCTGCCCGACGTCGCTTGTCCAGAACTGGAACGCCGAGGCCGAAAAGTTCACGCCGTGGTTAAAACGGCTCGTCGTGTCCGGACCCGACCGCGCCGCTACGTTCGACCGCATTCCCGCCAGCGATCTCGTGATCACGTCCTACGCGCTGCTCCAGCGCGATCTCGACGCCGCTTATCTTGACCAGACGTTCAGCGTCGTTGTGCTGGACGAAGCGCAACATATCAAGAACCGTTCCACGCGCAACGCGAAAGCGGCCAAGCAGCTGCAAAGCGTCCAGAAACTCGTCCTCACGGGTACGCCTGTCGAAAACTCCGTCGCCGACGTCTGGAGCATTTTCGACTTCCTCATGCCGGGCTATCTAGGCAAGTACGAGGCGTTCAAGGCGCTCACGCAGCAACCCATCGAGGAGGGCGGACCGGAAGGCCGCGCCGCGCAGGAACGGCTGCACTACAAACTCAACCCCTTTATTCTTCGCCGTCTCAAGCAAACCGTGGCGAAAGACCTGCCGGACAAAATCGTCAAAGTGGCGTACTGTCCGATGACGCTGGAACAACAGCGATGGTACGACAAGCTCTTGCAGGACGCGCGTGGAAAAATCGGCGACATGGTGAAGGCGCGTGGTTTCGCCAAGTCGAAGTTCGAGATTCTGGCCCTCCTCATGCGTTTGCGTCAGGTGGCGAGCGACCTCGAACTTCTGAAAGAGTACCGCGAGAAGACAGGCGGCGCCGTGCCGGCAGACGGGGCGGAACTTTCCGGCAAACTGGAGGCGTTCTTCGAACTGCTCGACGAGGCAATCGACGGCGGGCACCGTGTGCTTGTCTTCAGCCAATTCGTGTCGATGCTTTCAATCCTTCGCCGCGAACTCGACGCGCGCGGGATCTCGTATTGCTATCTTGACGGCGCGACGAAAGACCGTCTCGGCGCGTGCCGGACGTTCAACACGGATGAATCGATTCCCGTCTTTCTCATTTCGCTCCACGCGGGTGGCACGGGCCTCAACCTCACGGGCGCGGACATGGTTGTCCACTTCGACCCCTGGTGGAATCCCGCCGTCGAAGCACAGGCCACGGATCGCGCCCACCGCATCGGGCAGAAGCGGACGGTCTACGTGGTGAAGATGATCGCCCAAAACTCCGTGGAAGAACGCGTGCTCGCGCTCCAGCAAAAGAAGCAACTCGTCATCGATGCGACGGTGGGCACGACCGACGAGCAGGTTGTCCAGAAACTCACGTTCGACGACATCAAGTCGATTGTCGGCCTGTGACCGCGTGGTGGAAGAGACGGATGTCGTCGGGATGGTTCGAGATTGTGCGGGACGCGGGGGCGGGATGGCGGCCGGGCGAAATCGCGTGGCTGGTGTTCTGCGTGGCGGCCGTCATCGGGCTGTCGTTGGGAATCGGCGACACGGCGGTCGGCATTACGGCGGCGGCGACGGGAATGCTCTACACGGTTCTCGCGGGGAAGGGGAAAGCACTGTGCTTTCTGTTCGGACTTGTCAACACGCCGCTCTATGCGGGGCTGTCCTACGTGCAGGGTTATTACGGCGACTGTGCGCTCAATGCCTATTACTTTCTGATGATGTTCCCCGGTCTTGCGGCGTGGCGGCGCAATCGGGCGGCGACGGCGGCGGAGGGGATTGTCCGTACGCGCCTCTCCGGCCGAGCGCGGGTCGTCTGGGCGTTTGCGTGTCTGACGGGGACGTTGGCGTTGGGTTGGGGGTTGCGTTTGTGTGGCGGTAGCCGGCCGTTTTGCGACGCGCTCACAAACGTCCTTTCCGTGGCCGCGATGGCGTTGACGGTGCGGCGGGCGTTGGAACAGTGGGTGTTGTGGATTGCCGTGGACGCCGTCGAGGTGTTCATGTGGTTCGAGGTGTGGCGCACGGACGGCGGACACGTGTCGGTCTTGCTGATGTGGTTGCTTTTCCTCGCCAACGGCGTCTACATGCTGCACCTCTGGCTATCTGTTCGCCAGTCCTCCGCCGCTGGCTCACCCGCGACCCGATCGAGGAAGACGACAGGGCGCAACGCCCTATCGGACGCCAATTTGGTAGGGCGCGACGTCCCCGTCGCGCCGCAAACGCCCTAGGACGGAAACAACATCGTGCTGGAGAAGGTCGAATTCGCCGACGGCTTTCTTATCGTGCCCAGTATTTGGCAATATGCGTATGGACGACATCAAGGGAGTGGAGACCGTGCGCGTCGCACTTAAGGTCGCGCCCTCCGAACTCATGTGCGAAACGCCCACGCGGCTCGACATGATGTGCGAGGCGGCGGTGGTGGAACTCGGCAAGGAACTGGTTCCGGACGAGGCGCGGCTCCGTGCGGACTACGACCTCACGCTCCGCGAAATCACGCGGCGGCTAAAG